>JAESSU010000557.1 GCA_016763955.1 Phycisphaeraceae bacterium
AAAAATCAGGAAAATTTCGTTTCGTTATCAGTCACGCGGTTTAATTTTTTGAGCTTAAATTACACGACGCATTAATTGCTCGTAATAGCGTTTTACTGTCGGCAACAGACTTACTTCTATTGGTTGATTAGTAGAGGGGTTGCTAATTTCCTTCATTTCGTTAAAGAAGCGCGTTTGAAATTTTTCTTGATGCTGACTTAGATAGGCGCAAAACTTTTCAAAGCGCTTAATCACTATATTATCCGGTTGGCAGGTAGCTAATTTCATTAGCTCAAAAGAATGACTAAGTAACACATAAGATTGCCAGTGATGTGCGTAAGCATGATTCATGCTTGATTTGAGCTCTGCAAATGAGCATGCCGTTAATTGTGTATGACGTCTCTTACCTAAACCATCAATAAACGTAGTCATGGGTACTTCTGTCACCTCTGCAAATGACTCCGGCTGATGGATATCAGAAAATGCTGCTATTTCGCATTCAGGAATACAGTAATTGTAACTTGAGTCTATGGTTAGGCCATTTGCCTGTACTGCGCGTAAGGTGTCGTCATTGGCGCCAAATGAGCCCGCGCGAAAAGCGGTTAAATTTTTGCAGCCTGAATTTTTTAAAAGGTTGATCCCGATAGAAATTAATTCACGCTGTTCCTCGAATGTAAAATACTTAAGATGTTCTCTTTTGTTATTAATATGTGGGAAAATAACTTTATTAGATTCATCAGTCCATTCAGGGTGTAGATGTAGTTCTACACTTTGATTGGCGTCGAGAATTAATCCGACGACTTCGTCTAAATAGCTTTTTCCAAAGCGCATTGAAAACAAGGGTTCGACAAAAAATACGGCTTTTAAACCATGCTCATTTAATAGTTTCAGTTGGAAGGGTAGGCCATAGTCACCTTTAGAGGTGCGGCCATAAATGTAGTTGCTGAATGCTTGAGGAAATTTCTCGTCTATATTGTTCCACCCACCACACCAGGTTTCTGTGTCTACAGTGATATACACGTTAAGAGGGGATCTTGAGCTAGACATTGCTGTATACGCGAACCATTTTAATGGGCTTTATCCTAGCAACATTCTAGTACTAAAATAGCGCCAGAAGTCACAGACTGTTCTGTTAACGTTGTACAATCTCTGATGGGAAGAGGGAAATAAATTAACGACTATGCAAATTGTACTCAACGGACAGGCCAAACAGGTTGTTGACCAGTGCTCTATATCAAAGATATTAGAAATTCTAGAAATGCAAAACCGCAGAGTGGCTGTAGAAGTTAATCAGGAAGTCATTCCGCGCGCACAACATATCTCCTTTATACTGTCTACTGGTGACCAAGTTGAGATTATTCAAGCAGTCGGTGGTGGCTAATAGATAGTGACTAGTGAGACTTTATCAACCAAATTATAAAAGAAATTAAACCAGTGGAAATTACACAAACTGCCTGGAAAATGGGTGAGCGCAGCTTTAATTCGCGACTACTAGTAGGCACAGGCAAATATAAAGATTTTACCCAAACTCGCGAAGCCATTGTTGCTAGTGGCGCTGAAATAGTCACAGTAGCATTACGTCGGACCAATATTGGTCAGGAGGCTGGCCAGCCAAATTTACTGGATTATATTCCCGTCGACGAATTTACTATTTTGCCAAATACAGCCGGTTGCTTTAGCAGTGATGATGCTGTGCGGGTATGTAAATTAGGACGAGAGTTACTTGATGGGCATTCCTTAGTCAAACTTGAAGTGCTAGCCGATAAAACCACACTGTTTCCCAATGTTATCGATACTTTGAAAGCGGCGGAAATTTTAGTCAAAGATGGATTTGATGTGATGGTGTATACCAATGATGATCCGATTATTGCTAAAACCTTAGAGGATATTGGTTGTGCCTCTATTATGCCGTTAGCCGCACCGATAGGTTCAGGCTTAGGAATACGCAATCCCTATAACATCGTCACCATTATTGAGAATGCAAATGTGCCTGTGATTGTCGATGCGGGCGTAGGTACAGCATCGGATGCTGCCATTGCCATGGAATTGGGATGTGAAGGTGTATTAATGAATACAGCAATTGCGGAAGCGACCCATCCGGTCACGATGGCGACAGCTATGAACCATGCGATAGTGGCTGGACGCCTGGCCTATTTGGCAGGGCGCATGCCTAAACGGAGGTTTGCATCAGCTTCTTCACCGATTGAAGACACTATTTCTGCACAGCGTTGAAACAACAAGATGCGCCACCACTGCGAACCATCCGTAGCTTCGTTATTCGCGAAGGTCGATTTACAAGCGCGCAAAAAAAAGCATTTGCTGACTTGTGGCCAAAGTATGGAATACCAAGTGAAGACATCGAAACGCTTGTTCCTAATGAGTGGTTTGCTAATAGTCAGCCACTTATTCTCGATGTAGGCTTTGGCAGCGGTGACTCGCTGGTATCATTGGCGCAGCAACGACCCGATTTAAACTTTATTGGAGTAGAAGTTTATCGGCCTGGTATCGGTGCTGTGCTTCAAAAAATTGAACAACAAGAGTTGGACAATGTGCGTGTCATTAATGCTGATGTCATGCAGCTGTTAAGGTCTAAATTTACTGCTGATTTGTTACTGGGTGTCATGCTTTGGTTTCCAGATCCCTGGCCTAAGACCAAACATCACAAGCGAAGGCTGGTTCAAGAAGCATTTTTACAAGAGCTGGTAAGAGTCATGCAGTCCCAAGGGATTTTACATCTTGCCAGTGATTGGCATCCCTACGTGAAGTTTATGCTGAAACATGTTGGCAAGGTAGGAAACTTTATGCTGACAGACTCGCTTAAAAACCCATTACAGCTCGATCGCCCCCCCACGCGTTTTGAGCAGCGTGGGTTGCGAATTGGACATAAAGTCACAGATTTAATTTATAAGCTACAAAAATAACTGGCGTTGCTTGCAGCTTTTGTTGATTTAACGGATACCTAGGTTATATTTTCAGGCAAACTCTTCATGCCGCAGGCCGGACAGTTTTCCTGGGTGGATAATGGGCAGCTATCTTCCTGACAACCTTCAATTTTGCTCCACGCATAGTCAATCGCTTGTTGCTCGGTATGACAAAAGTGGTCCATCCACGCTTCACTAGCAAAGCCGGTGCGTAAAAACACATCCATGACTTGTTTCTTAGTGCGGCAGAATAAGAATTCAATGCCTAGACTGTGCAGCCTGACAGCAAGATGGTGCAACATTTCTTCACCGGTTGCATCAATCTCGTTAATTCCCTCGGCGTCAATAATAATGAACTTTAAGTCTGGTTTAGAGGCAACTCGTTCTAGCACTTTTTCTTCAAAATAACCGGTATTGGCAAAAAATAGCGATCCGTCAAATCTCAAGATAGCAATCTTAGGGCAAGTTTTAAGAATATTTGCTTCCGCATCGCCGAGGCTACCATCGCTTTGCATCGCAAGCACTACGATTCTAGGTCGCATAGTGCGATACATATATAAGCCCATAGAAAGGATGACGCCAACTAAGATACTTTTCTCTAAGTGTGGAGCCCACAATAAGGTCAGTGCAAAAGTGATCATGGCGACAATTGCGTCATGCTTTTGAACGCGCCATGCATATTTAATCGGCTTGAATTTGATCAAGTTGAATACCGCAAGAATAATCACCGCCGCCAAGGTAGGTTGGGGAAGGTGGTATAACAATGGCGTTAAGAACAACAAAGTGATCATCACCAATAAGCCACTCGAAATGGCAGCGAATCCTGTTTTAGCTCCGGCACTTAAGTTAATCGCAGAACGCGAAAACGAGCCTGAAACCGCATAGCCTTGGAATAAACTAGAGGTAATGTTAGCAAGACCTTGACCGACTAAGCCTTGATTAGCGTCTAGACGTTGGCGAGTTTGTGCCGCAATTGCTTTGGCTACTGAGATGGCTTCGGTAAAACCGATTAGACCTATGGCGATGGCACTGGCAATCAGTTGAGCGGCAACGGACATATCTATTTCAGGAAATGAAAACGCAGGTAGCCCTTGAGGGATAGCGCCAACCACCTTGCCCCCACTTTCCTCGTATTTTAATAGCCAAGATGCCACGGTCGTAATGGCTACCGCCGCTAATACCCCCGGTATTTTGGGAGCGAATTTCTTGAGTAAGATCATTAATGCTAATGCACTCACACTATAGGCCACGGTAGGCCAATGGGTGTAGTGGTAGACTTGCTCTACGATGCGCCACACGGTTTCATAATGATGTTCTGCGCGTTCTGCAGTGACACCGAATAATTTACCTAGTTGCGAAGTGGCAATAATTATTGCAGCACCGTTGGTGAAGCCAACGACAATAGGGTGTGATAAAAAATCTACGAAAAATCCGAGTTGGAGTAATCCTAGGGATAGTTGAAATATGCCCACCATTAAGGCAAGCATAACGGCATAGGCCGCGTATTGGGTCGGATCTGCAGATGCAAAAGGGGCCAGTGCCGCCGCTGTTAACAAGGAAACAATCGCGACCGGTCCAGTATGTACTTGTCGAGATGACCCCATTAAAGAGGCAATGATCACCGGTAAAAATGAGGCGTATAAACCGTAATATGGCGGTAACCCTGCCAGCTGAGCATAGGCCATTGATTGGGGGATTAGCACTAAGGCGACAGTTACCCCAGCAATAAGATCTGCTTTAAGAACCTTAGGGTCCTTGAGTTCATAAATCCATTCACGAAAAGGTAGAAAACGTTTAATGAGTCTCTGCGACACGAGATTTAATAAGTTCAACGAAAATCCTTCTTAACTGACTTAGTCTTGTAACTGTTGTGAGGTTTTAACGGGTCTTGAATCTATATAAGGCAATAACTATTGATAAATAATTGCTTAGCTCCAGAGTTGCGAATTCTAGCATATTTCACACGCTTTATGGTTTTGTAGGCATACTGGTTTGGGCTATTCTTTAGGGCGCTTAGTCTGCTTGGGTCTGACTAAATTATCCTTAAAATATAAAAGCAGGGCTATCTATGGATTACGATTATCTCGGTGCTTCCGATCTTAAGGTGAGCAAAATTTGTTTGGGAACCATG
>JAESSU010000558.1 GCA_016763955.1 Phycisphaeraceae bacterium
GCACGCGATTGTCAGCCCCGGGCATCGGACGGCTATAGACAGATAATCGTTCTACCGGGCCAGCCACAACCGAAAGACAACATTGGCAATGGAGTTCTTTTTTTGCAGTTTGATCGGTATTTCTCCCCGCATCAATCGTCCAGATGGAGATAATATTGTCGAGTCCTGCCCAGATCGGAGCAATCGCTGTGATTTCAAATTCGACCGGCTCACCTTTACGAACACCATAAGAAAGGCGTGCTCCAAAGAGAGCCCGCTCTTTATTTTGAAACACTTCGTGAACAGTGGGCTTGACCTTCTGGCGGAATGTAATATCACCGGCCTTCATAACAAAGTTAGTGTACCGCCATGTGAGAAATGCTCGCATGCAGTGACTACGAACCTCAAACTGTGTGCCTGCGACATAGTGCTTTTCCGGTCGCCAGACGATGCGATATGTGAACTGTTTGGACATCGTGCAGTGTGCGTTGGGATCATCGATGATCTGCAACCCCATCGGTTGAGCCTTGGTTTTGAGAGTGATCATAGTTGATTGCTTTATAGGTTGGGTTGTTATAAATTAGGTATTGGGTGGTTTATTAGATACTTAAATCGCGGGCATGATATTGCCCCCGCAGACGGGTAGATATGTGCCGGTGATATAGCTAGCTAGGTCGCTTGCAAGGAACGCGACGGCGTTGGCAATGTCTTGATCCTTACCGTAACGTTTAAGCGCGATGCCGTTGCGATACCATTGCGGGCGGCCTTCTTCAGGACGTGTTTCACTGACCGTCCAGCCGGGGGCGACTTGATTCACTGTGATGTTATGTTCGCCGATTTCTCTGGCTAGACAGCGAAGTACGCCATCCATGCCTCGCTTGCCTGAGACGTATGCTGACTGAGTTGACCAGTTTTGCATCGAGCTCTCGGAATTCATTGCAATGACACGGCCCCATTTCTTGGCGATCATGTCCGGAACAAAAGCCTGGGACATAAGTACGTTATGCAGAACACAACTTTCGAATTGAGAGATGTAATCGGCAGTTGATTGTTTGAGGACCTCTAGGCGTGGGTACTGAATCACTGCATTGTTGACGATGATGTCGGGTGCTGCGAGTTGGCTTTTAACCTCATCACGCATCCGCAAAACGTCTGCTTCTTGAGTCACATCCGCCTGTACGATATATGAGCCGGGTAATTCTTTGTGCAGTGCTTGGGCTTTGTCAGCAGCTTGGTGGTAATGGATCACTATTAGTGCGCCGCATTGGCCGAGTGTGCGAGCGATGACACGGCCTAATTCGCTAGTCGCGCCGGTGACAAGGGCAACTTTGCCTGTTAAATCAATTTTCATGTGTCTATTTCTTTCTATATAAAACGCGCATTAAACGCACACGGTTTGATGGCCACCATCGACGATAAGACCCACGCCATTGATGTATGACGATTCGTCACTACAGAGCATTGCAACGGCATTGCCGATGTCCAAAGGTGTGCCGATACGACCTACGGGCACGCGTCCTTTGATGAATTTTGCAGGTTCGGGTTTTTCCCAGTGATGGCGTGTCATGTCGGTGAGAATCATGCCTGGCACTACTGCGTTACAGGTAATGGCGTGTGGACCAAGGGCAATGGCGAAGCTTTTCATTAGCATGTGCATGCCAGCTTTGGATGCTGCGTAATCACCTTGCTCCGCGCCGGTGACGTTCACAGACAACGAGGTGATAAAGATAATCCGCCCGCCTTTTTCGCGTGAGATCATTTTGCGTGCAACCCGTTGCGTACAGAGGAACGCGCCGGTGAGATTGATATCGAGTGTCTTGGTGAAGACCGCTTCGTCCATTTCCATAATGTTAACAAACGGACAAATGCCCGCATTGTTGACAAGAATGTCAATCTGTCCAAAGTGCTTTAGGGTTTGCTCTATCATCGCATCGATTTGCGCATGCCGTGTGACATCGCAAGTAATGCCCAAAGCTCCAACGCCGGTCTCCTTGGCAATGGCGGCGGCTGATACTTTGGCAGCCTCTTCGTTCATATCAGCAATGACGATGTCGCAACCTTTGTTTGCTAGGCAGGTGGCAATGCCGTATCCAATACCGCGTGCACCTCCGGTGATGATGGCGACTTTATTTTTATCAGACATGTTGTGTGACCTTTCTTGTTTTGGCGATGTGCCAAGTGGTAATGTTGTAAGGTTTAACAGGGGTTAATTGTAATTTTTCACCAAGCCATGTGAACTGAGGCTCGGTGGTAAGACCTGCGGTCTCTTGTACACGTACCAGCCAACCTTCTTGGGTGGGTTTGATAGCTAATAGTTTCAGTGATGCGGGCGAGATTTCTGCTAGCGATCCCACACGTTCCCAAGGATTGTTTTCAGGAAGACTAGGCACCACGGACATGGTTAACAGCGGCTGTTCCAACACCGCAGCAAGCTGAGGCAGCGCGTCATTGTCAGGTGCTAGCAAAAACTGAAATCGCAATTCGCCCGCATCAGCAGCCGGACGCCAGGGTTCTTCACCGGCTGACAATTTCCTTGTGCTAGCGTAGCGGCCGGATCGAACACTGTGGCACTTAGTGCACCGTCCTTGCAATCAGACGCATACAACGCATCACTGGCAAAACCGAATTTCCCCTTAACGCGTACCCATCGTCCGCCGGGGACTTCTCCGCAGACACCACGTTCAACACTGCCGCCGGGGACTTCGAATACAGCTTGATCACCGCCGGGCATGACTAGTTTCAAGCGTGCTGCTCGTTCGTTCCAGAGTACGCGTGCTGCTACATCTACTGCATCGCGGTCACGTGAAAGATTAAATGTAAGCTGGAGTCTTGAGTTGCCACCAATCATTTCCACCCAGAACGTGGTGCGCTCTGGGCCGTCTTCTAATTTTTTAACGTTTGAGATTTTCCAATGATGCCTAACGGTGGATAGGTTCAGCGAGTCGGGCTCTTCAGACATACTGCCCCACGAACCCCACGGATCTTCGACGGTGATAGCAGAAAGATTCACAAACGGTTTACCTTTGCGGAGAATTTGAATGTCGTCAGCCCCGGTTTCAATCGTAAACAGGCTGGCAGGTTGTTGAGCAAGCGGTTTAAAGCCTTCGACATAACCTATCTCAAACAGACTCCATCCCATTGCGGGAATTTCGACGGGGATCACGACACGTTTATGCCAGGGCACTTCTGGGAAGGCATCGTGTTCGATAGCGATTTCTTGGAATGCCACCGGTTGACGATCCGGGCCAAGGACGCGCAAGGGCAGTTGATCGCCACGGTTCCTATATTTACAGATCGGTCGGTAATCCATCGGCGCTTCGAGTTCAAAGTGGCCACGGTAGGGAAATGGGTGTGGATTCCAGACGAGTATTGGGACGCTGCTAGGCATGTCCTCTTGGGGCGTTTGAACCGTGGTATCAATCCGCATTGCCAACGCGTTGATCGCGTCAAGTTCAACGTGTTGACTGTCATGGTATGCACTACCTAACCATGCCAGTTGGTCATCATAGGTTCGTTCGATACTTGATCCGGGCAGGATATCGTGAAACGAATTAAACAACACTGCGTCCCATGCTGTGCGTAATTCAGCAGGTGGCTGATCGGTTGCAACATTGATGACCGCGGCAGTTCGCTCAGCAGAATGTAATGCAGCTTCGGTTTTGCGATAAGCGAATTTGAATTTTGACATCGCCGCATAACAACCGCGTAAGCAGAAATTCAACTCACCTTTATGTGTCGGCAACTCTTCTTCTTGACGTAGTGCATCGAAAAAGCGGTGCAAGCCTGAATGCACAATGTTTACTTCTGGATGCTGATTTGCCCATGCACGAATATCCAAAAGATGCCTGCGACTAGGGCCTCCCCCGTGATTGCCTAGGCCGTAGAAAACACCAATATGATTCAATCCCCAACTAGGCGCAGCTTCGAGATGTGCATCGAGTTGTTGTGTCAAATCACCACGTTCGCAGAGGTATGCACCAATGGGAATTCGGTATGACAGAATCTTCGCCCCACTATCACCTTCCCACCAAAACGCAGGTTTAGGCAATGGCAATTGTGCTTCAGGTGGTCGTGAAAACGCAAGGCCAGTCATGCCCGCTGACGTATAGATTTCAGGCCAACCCGCACTATGCCCAAACGAGTCAGCTGACCATGCAATTGTTGGACGCTGGTTAAATGTTTTATCGAAATATTCTAACCCGTGATCAAAGTGTCGCAACAGTGTTTCAGTCGCTGGCAGATTGGTGTCCGGCTGAACCATCGTCCCGCCAACAATATCCCATCGCCCCTTTTTCACTTGCTCGATGATACGACGAAACGTTGCTGGATCGTAGCGTTGGATATGCTGATAGATAGCAGCCTCGCCGCGCGTGAAGGTGAGCTCGGGGAACTCATCCATCAGATCGAGAATCGTACAGCAAGTGGTGATACCTTCGTTTAATCCTTCGCGCCAATCCCATAGCCAGACGGGGTCAAGGTGGGCGTTAGCGATTAAATGAAATGTGTATTGGGTAGGTTTAGATTTAATAGTGACACTCCCGGCCAGCGTTCGCTAGCGATTTGAGATTTGCGACAGGCGCGTGAAAAAAATGATCGCTGGCGGAACAAATGTAGCCGCCATCCTTGCCGAACGTTTCAAAACAAGCGTGAACCTCCGCGGCAACTTGCTCGGGGGTCCCGTGGGTGAGGGTATTGCTCTGATCAATGCCGCCAATGAGTGCGACTTTGCTACCGAGCTTCTGTTTGACGGTGATCTGATCTTTGAGGTGAATATCTCCGCCCATACCAGGGGGGCTAAGCGTTTCACATGCATCACAACCGTTGTCAGGAAGATGATCGAGGATCGCCATCATCCCGCCGCATGTGTGATAGACAACTGGCAAGCCTATTTCGTGCAGTGCATCGATAACACGCCGATCGTAGGGCAGGCAGAATTCGTCGAACATCGTTGGGCTGATGACCGTGGAGCTTGCTGATCCGCCGCCATGTTCGATCAGGTCGTACTTCGCACCGGGCAACTCGCGTTGAATAAAGTCGATTTTGCGTAAGGTCATCTCTTCGAGAAAGTGATGGACAAATCCAGGATGGTCCATCGCCCAGAAAATGGCTTCCTGTGTGCCGACCATTTCGCAAAACTCTTGCCAGACACCCGGCTGTGCGTACATGCCTACGAATCCCCGCACGATGCCATCGTCACCCGTGCGGTCGTACCATTGCGCAAGGCATGTTTGATCTAGATGAATCTCTGGCCAATATTTCAAGAATATCTCTGCGTCCTGCTGGGTCTTGATGATGTGTTCGGTGGTAAAGCTGGTGTATTCATTGGAGGCTGTTGCGCGGGTTAGTTCGCCATCAGGAGTCGTAACACGGTAGCGTGATGGTTGTCCTTCACCACCGAGTTTTTCGACGCAGGATTGCCAGTTGGACGACTTTGCGTGCTGCCACACATCCAATGGCGTGACCGAGGCATCTAGGCCGATCTCACGAAAGGCTTGGATTTGATCCATACCGTTCATAAACTGGCGTAAGTGAAATGCCTGCCACTGGTGAATAGTTACCGGCATCCGATCGGGTTTCCCTCGCTGTAGGGCAACGAGCATACGTTCTTTGCTAGTGGTCATGATTAGTGTCCTCCCTTGCCGAGAGTTTCCCGGTAGCGAGCAAGCTCTGGGTAACTGCGTGTGGGGTCGGCATATTGATTGCCCGCACGATCCCGTCCGCGAGCGAGATAAACTTGATGGGAATCGCCGTATTGCGCTTGGTTGAATTTTACCGTCGTGGGCATGAATCGCATGGTGTAGCCACATCGACGAATGTCACTTGCGTTAGGCGGACTGCCGTGCATCAGGCGACCGTCATGCAAGCTCGCTTCATTGGGTTGTAACTCACAGGGGACAGCGATGCCATCTTTGCGCTGAGCGGGGGTGATCTCTGTGGTGAAGACGTTCTTTGCAGGATCGACCGGCTCGTAATCGGAGAACCCTTTTTTCGGGCCGGTATGTGTGCGCGGGATAACGTTCATGCAACCATTGAGGGGCGTTGAAGGATCAATGGCTAGCCAGATGGTGACGACCTCCATTGGGTCGAGCATGGTCTTCCAATACGCGGAGTCTTCGTGCCATGGAACACGCTTGCCGTTGCCTGTGGGCTTGCAGATAAAATGGCTACTAAACAGTGCGATGTCCGGCCCAATGATCGGTTCAACAAGATCGAGCACTTCGTCTGCGAATAGCCACTGGAACAATTCCGGATGACTAAAGTGCGGCACATCCATCGTCTCAGGGCGGATGTGACTAGGCAGTGCTGCAAGGAGTTCTTCAAGGTAATTTTTCAATCCCACGAATTTTTCATGGGGAAGAACTGGGGTACGTGGCAGCAAGTAGCCTTCATGCTGAAAGTCTGCGACTTGCGTGACGGA
>JAESSU010000559.1 GCA_016763955.1 Phycisphaeraceae bacterium
ATCAAAGCATTGATAGCTCCGAGCCTTTGTCTTTCTTGCCTGAAGAAAGTACGGACATCATCTATGGCGTAAACTACAGCATTTGGAAACTAGATTTCAGGGCTCAACGCAGCGATCACGACAGTGTGACATCGCCTTACCAAACAACCGATTTTTCCGCGAGCTATCAATCTCGACTCTCTAATCGAACATCAATGAATCTAAGATCCACCTACACCATGACCGACTACTTTGACGAAGACAATCAAACAAAAAACTGGCAGATCAGCGGTTCGATGAATCAACAATTCTCCAGAAATCTCTATATCACCTTCACTGCCGCCTACCGAGATGAACGTGACAGTCTCAATGGCATTACACAAGCACATGAACAGTCTATAGAATTACGTTGGAGACGTCGGCAGACCGTGGTTTATCTCACAGGCCGTAATGCGATTACCAAAAGTAATAACCAAAACACGCTTTCCCAAATCATGGAACTTGGCATTAAACGCACATTTTAAGCCCTAAGCCCTCTGTGAAGGAGTTTGCATCATGTTTCGACATTTTTATCTTTCTGCAAGACCGACACACTATTTCTTGGTGCTGATGCTAGCCATGTTGCTTAACGGTTGCGGACGTCCTGCGGGAATTATTTTTGAACAATCCACCACGCCATTGGTATGGCCTCAATCCTCTGCAATTGACCCCCTCGGCACGCAACCACGAATCCACTACATCGGCCAGCTCATCGGTAGTGAATCGCTTAAACCCGCAGTCACAGGGATGCAAGCCCTAGGCCAGACGATCTTCGGCAAAGAATCATCGCACACCATGCTCAGACCTTTTGCCGTCTGTACCGATGGAGCAGACCGTGTCTTCGTAGCAGACTCCAATGCACAATGCGTCCATGTCTTTAATCTCAAAACCCGTGCCTACCAACGCTGGAAAACCCCTGCCGACAAACCGCAACTCGCTCAACCAGTGGGGATTGCCTATGACCCCATCGGCCAAGTCATCGTCTCAGACTCCGTGGCGGGTGAGCTTTTTATCTTCGATGATCAAGGCAAATTTTTACGCACGATTGGCAAGAACATCCTCTTTAGACCTTGTGGCCTGACAATCCATCCTAATACGCGACAGTTACTCGTTGCAGATGCTGCCTTGCACCAAATCCTAGTCTTCACACCCAACGGTCAACTCATGACCAAGATCGGTAAACGTGGCAACGCCAACGGTGAATTCAACTTCCCCACTGACGTGGCCATCGGCAAACAAGGACAAATCTATGTCTGCGACACGCTAAACTTCCGCATACAAATTTTCAATCCAGACTTCACCTTCAAAAATGTCTTCGGCTCCAAAGGCGACATGCCAGGCACCTTCTCACAGCCTAAGTCCATAGCCACCGACAGCGAAGGACATCTCTATGTACTAGACGCACACTTTGAAGCGATACAAATTTTTGATGACCAAAATCATATCTTGCTTAGCTTCGGGCAAGAAGGCCGAGGACCGGGCGAATTTTGGCTACCGACCCATATCTCCATCGACGCGAATAATCGTATCTGGATTGCAGACTCCTACAACAGACGCATTCAAGTTCTAGACTATCTGCCTTTAACGGAGGCATTAAAATGAAACGAATCTTTGCCATCATCCTAATGGTCAATCTCATGGCGTTACCACTACTTGCACAAGTGGGCACAAGCATTGTAAACACCCCGCACAATCTCTCTGCTGGCGGGATCGGCACAATTCATGCCTCTAGCGAACAGCAAATATGCATCTTCTGTCACACGCCCCACAATGCACGCCCGCAGACTCAATTATGGAATCGCAATGATTCGGCTAGTTCCTACCAAATCTACGCAAGTCACTCGCTTAAAGCGCTACCCGGTCAACCCACCGGAGCCTCAAAACTCTGCCTCTCCTGTCACGATGGCACCATCGCGCTAGGAAGTGTCACCTCAGAAAACCAAACCATTGCCATGGTCGGCGGCATCACCACCCTCCCGCCAGGCAGCTCTAACATCGGCACCGATCTTTCCGACGACCACCCTGTGAGCTTCACCTATGATCCTAATCTTGTCCTACTTAATCCCAAACTCACTTCCCCCTCACAACTCCCCACCGCCATTAGCCTAGATGCCAACTCGGAAATGCAATGCACCAGCTGTCACGACGCTCACAATAATCAATACAGCAATTTTATGGTGATGGACAATACCAATTCGCAACTATGCAATTCCTGTCACATCTCCGGCCCGACGAACATCCCCCGGCATGCCCAATGCGCCTCCTGTCACCAATCACACAGCGCACCAAGCGGCCCGTACCTACTTACCGGTAGTACAGTCTTTGACACTTGCGCCAGATGCCACACTGGCCTGCCAGGCTCCGGAACCGCACCTAATCTTTCAGCCGACTTTGCCAAACCCTCAACACATGACACACATAATGCCGTTGATCTACTTACCCCTCTGCCTAACAATATTAGCTGCTCGGACTGCCACGAGCCCCACACCATGACCAACACCGTTGCTTCTGCCCCCAATGTGCCAGGCAATTTCGGTACACAATCCGGTGTCAACGCTTCGGGCATTTCTATCTCAAGTGTGCAGTACCAATACGAAGTCTGCTTTAAGTGTCATGCAGACAACGCTGCTGTAGCACCTCTGGTAAGTCGGCAAATCGTGCAGAACAACACCCGGCTGGAATTCAACTCTTCCGCTATCTCGTTCCACCCCGTGCAATCGGCGGGGAAAAACCCCAACGTCCCAAGTCTCAAAGCAGGATTTAACACCAGCAGCATCATCTACTGCACAGACTGTCACAACACCAACTCAGGCACCACAGCAGGCGGCAGTGGCCCCGACGGCCCGCATGGCTCAACGGAATCCCCCATGCTAATCGCTCGCTATGATACAGCGGACTATACCAATGAAAGTGCCTCGGCCTATGCCCTGTGTTACCGTTGTCACGATCGAACCAACATCCTTGATGACCGTTCTTTTAAAGAACACAAAAAGCACATCATAAAAGAACGCTCCCCCTGTTCTTCCTGTCACGATTCTCATGGCATTGCTTCAAGTCAAGGCAACGCCAACAACAATAGTCATCTAATCAACTTTGACACCGCCATCGTCTTCCCCAGAAAAGGCGTGATGGAATTCAACGACACGGGAACCTATCGCGGCAACTGCACACTCGTCTGCCACGGCGAACGACATGACAGAGAAAACTATTAAGCTTGCCATCAACAGTCATAGATGCACCGCGTGAACTATTCATGGGGAAGCCCCACAGACTATGACTATTGTTTAAATTTTCAACAGCGACAGACATCTGTGTCAGTGTAAAAAACTTTTGGGGAGATCATAATGCTCTAGTGAACCGTCAATGATTAATTGATGGTATCGCAACATAAGCCGTCGGAAGCTGCGTAAACAGATTCCCGCAGGTTCCCCAGAAGTCCCCCGAAAATCATCTAGGCACACTTCACGCAACATTTTCAACATCTATCAATTGAAGACTGACAGAGTACTAGTACATCATTGCAGCTATTTTGTATTGGATCACGATCAGCATTGCGACGGGAAATAACTGCGACACTTCCGGGGGCGAGTCGCTGATGCATCACAAGATGCAATATGTGACGCAGTCAATTCCTGCAAGTGGTGGTAGATCATTATGCAAAAAACGCTAGTGAACCGTCCGTGATTCAACGCAGTGGGATTGCCATAGCTTTACCCGAGTCACTGGTCTCAAATGCAAGGCGGAATGACTCGGCGGCTTGTTGCCAATTTTTGTCATGGGCATAGACCATGCCCATTGCGTAATGTACTTCACTAGGCTCAGGATTGAGCTTGATCGCATTGCCTAGAACACTGCGAGCCTCATCCCACTGTTTTAGAGCGACTAAGGCTCGTCCCCGCAAAGCATTGATTCGCCATGGAGCTACTTTTTTGACATCCAATTGATCCAAAGTCTTAATTGTTTCTTGAGGTTTCTCGGTTAGCAAATCCACACGAGCCAATGCCAATCGCATCTTCACGTCACCGGGCGTTAAGTTCAGACACTTGTTAATCTCACTGCGAGCTTCAACAAAATCGCCTCGGGCAATTAAACCTTGAGCCAACTGCAAGTGCCTTCGGGCAATATCATTTTGGGTCGAACCGACCACATGATGTTCGGCTAGCCGTAATTTCAGAGCAGCTTGATTGATCTTGCCCTCTGCAAAATCCAGGTAAGCTGCCAGATTTTTGCTATAGGAAGAAGGGCAACCACCGATGTGAACAAGTAACTTACCATCTTCAGCAATGACCAACGTCGTAGGCCAGACACGTATGAGCATCTTGCCTGATGCTTCATACTTTGAGTCAACGACAAGGGGCAGCTTCCACTGTGTTTTATTAAGAAGTTCACTAACTTGCCCTAAAGCATCAGCTCCACTGATCACACTAATCATCTGCACGTTTACTCGCCCTGCAATCACCTGTTGAGCATAGCGCATCGCATGATGACTATGGTTCTGATTGGCCATGACAAACAACAGCACAGTCGTGTGTTTAGCCAAGGGGACAGCCACCGCTTTGCCTGCCGAGTCCGTCGCTTGCCAATTAATGTTTGGGGGCTTAAGTTCCTGAGCATAAAGGCAAACGGACAGTGACAGGATCATCGTGATGCAATAAGTTAAGCGTGTCATGGTGTGGTGCTTTCCTTGCTGGGGGGTGCATTATAGTCCACCGGTTGTATGCGATTATAACTCAGAGATTTGTGACAGCCGGGATTGCAACTGCCCCCGGTCTTGCTCGCTGTAAAGCTCACAGGCAATTCCCAGCTACCATAAGGAACAGACTCACGAATATGAATATCCTGTTTGCTAGCATGGGTACTGTGACAAGCCCGACAAGTTCGTCCGCGTGAATCTTTATTGACATGCATAAAGTGCAAATTAGTCGAACCATTGCGAAAGCCCGTGAGCGCATCAGATTGTTCTTGCAAGACTAATTGTTTGTCGTGACAGGTAAAACACAAGCCATAGCTTTCAACTTTAAATGATGCGTAAAACGGTTCAGGATATTCTTGAGCCAGCAGGCGGGAAATATCCGATCCGTGAATATTATGACATCCCCCGCAACTCCCCTCACGCAGCGGGCCATGCAACGACATGCCAGGCATGGTAATTTCGGCGACCGAAGCAATGGTCTTGCCCCCGTCTTGTTCAATGGGTTTATTGTGACACTTCATGCAAATGTCAATGGGTTTGTCTTTCAGCAATTTAGTCAAGTCACCACCATGTGCAGTATGACAGTTCACGCACGCACGGCCTTGGGTTACTGCTTTATGTTTATGCTTAGCATCAAAGGCAGCCTTACGGATATCCTGATGACATTCGGTCGTGCAGAGTTTTAAAGGTTGATCCTTGAGGACCGGAGCATAATCACTAGCATGCGGGTCATGGCACTTGGTGCAATCATTTTCTGCAACAGTTTGTGTCCAAAACGAACGGTCTTTAGCTGCTGGCCCATTTCTTGGTGACAACCAATGCACAACTCTTTGCCTGACCGAACCAATAAATGTTCATTGTCAGAAGTATGCGGCTGATGGCAGGCTCCACAAGCACCGGCAGCGACCGGGCCATGGATCGATTTGTGATTCGCAGTGAGGTCTTGATGACATGTGAGACACAATTCGCCCATCGATTTGGAACGCAACATATTACGGTCAAAACCACCATGGGGATTATGACAGTTCATACACAACCCGTCCTTAAGGGGCTTGTGTATCACCTTCGCACTCGTCGTATCGACTTGATGGCAAAAGGTACAAGTCTCTTGAGGGCTGCGAGTCTGAACAAAGGTATGCTCAATTGGATCATCCACCGAGTGACATGCATCGCAAGCATTAACATTAACCGGGCCATGCACCTGTTGATATGCTTTGACACTTGCGTGGCATTGTGAGGTCACACAATCCTTAAGCGGGATGACCGTGTTAGGTCTGGCAAGTGGATCAGAGGCTGCAACAAAACTGCAACACAAAACAATAACGAAAAACGGCATAGTAGATAAGCGAATCATGGTTGACCTCCCTGTGTCGAAACAGGTGATTCAGGTATTGGTAATACATGGCAACTGCGGCTAAACGATCATAAGTCTTAGGCTCGTGACAACCAGGCGAGCAACTTCCCCCATCGGTCATCTTTACAAAACGCATCGGCATGGCCCACGCAGACCCCTCAAAAGGCACGGTGGTAGCCATGTGATTGGGCAAGTCACTGCCATGAATATCATGACAAGTCTTGCAGGTGCGGCCCTTTTTATCACGGTTAACATGCACAAAGTGAAGATTGTTTTCCCCATCACGAAAACCGGTAAGATTATGTGTTTTGGGTTCGAGTACCAAGTCTTTATTGTGACAAGTAAAACACAAGGCATAGTCTTTAAGATCAAAGCCCGCATAGAACGTTTTGGGAAAAGTTTTAACAAGCAGACGTTCATGTGTCGAGCCATGCACATTGTGACAAGAGGTACAATCTCCTGAACGCACGGGGCCATGAAGAAACGTTTTATGCAAGGTCGATCGCATGTCTGGGATCGTATGCCCATCATGTCCAGTAAGGGGTTTGTCGTGACAGTTTAAACAGAGTTTATCTGCACGAGCTTTAAGTAATAATTCATCCTGTGAAGCATGCGGATCATGACAGTTGGCACAACCTTCTTTCAACAGAATCGCATCGTGGGATACGATGGCAGTCTCAACCGTTTGGGCAATATCCTTGTGACACGACAAACAGGTGTCATTGATCGTTGCATGCAGTTCAAAGGGATATGCTGAAGTGTGTGGATTGTGACAGGTGCTGCATTTTTCAGCAGCCGGTTTATGTACCTTCATCGAGCTGGCCATTGCAGCTTTCTTATCAGCATGGCAACCAAAACATTGTTCAGGTTCATCATTGCCTCGCAGCAGACTTTTAAAATTCGATTCGTGCGGTTGGTGACAAAGCGAACACTGACCTGATGCAAAGGGTTGATGAGCATGTTTCTGCCAGGGGATATTGTGACAGCGTTGACATAACTGTTCAACATTTTCAGCAACAAGCAGAAACTTACTATTTGAAGCATGTGGATTGTGGCAAGTGACACAACCATTGTTAGCAATAGCTTGATGCTGATGCTCTGCCGTCCCCGTAACTGTATGACAGAATGTACACGTTGCGTCTCCTAAACGTTTAAGCGGATAGGAGTGATCCCCTTGATCACCTTCGTGACAAGATAAACAATTGTTCATCGCAACGGGGCCATGAATTCTTGTGGCTGTTGCAAAAGAAGCGTGACACTTAGAAGTCATACAACTCGCATCAGCCTCAAGTTGGCTAGTAGGTTTGGGATCAGGCAAGACGACAAGAACCTTTGAAATAAATTTCTTTTTTGTCAAAAGCTTGTTACCCTCTTGTATTGATGCAGCAACAGCCCCATCCTTATCAGACTCAACTGATTCACTGCTACGATCACAAGAAACCAATAACAAAATCATGCTCAGGATCAACAATGACAGCCCTGCTGATCGCTGTGATGCAATCGAACTTTCGGGGGTTACATATTGTCTGCCGGCCGCATTCATGATGCAGGTTCCTTTAAATCAACAGCCTCCTGAATCGTTTTGCAGTTATCTATTGCCACATGCAATAACGCGATGGCATAGGTCATATTGTGAACACCGCGGCCAATGCGAACCAATTTCACGTTGTGTTGCGCATCGTCATAGAGCTGTCGTAATTCCAGTTGCTGTGTCGCGGGCATATGGCTAATCTGTTTAAGCAACTGAGCGGTTTGTTTAACAACCTCCTGAGCCTGAGTCAGATTCTGCTCAATAGCAACCAACCACTGGGCCAATTTATCGTTGTACTGTTGGCCATGACACTTGGTACAGGCAGCTTGCTTGGCTTGGAAAGTTTGACCAGAGACCTGCGCAATATCATTAGCATGCTCGGGAAAATCATGACAAGCAATGCAATCAACCTGCGTGCGGAACATGACACTGGGCATGTCCGGCACACCGCGTCCGCCAGTCCCACGGTACAAATCCAAGGCCCCGCTATGTAATTGTTCGTGACATTGCGCACAAGTCCCAGCCTTCATCACGACTTGTTTGCTATTACCAATGATACGCTGGCCACCGGTTGGCGAACTAGCAGCTAAATTGTGAATGATCTGGGCATGGCAACTAGAACACTCAACTTTGTGTTCGTTGACATGGGCTTTATGCATCAAACTAGTTTCAGAAAAACGTGCAATCTGGCTTGGCTGGTTGTGACAAGTCCAGCAGACCTGACGAGGCACCGCCCCATCGCCGGAGATCGCATCAGAGTGACAATTCTGACAACTCACACCCCGATCAATGTAATCAGCATGTTTGAACATCCCTGTACTCATGCGGATCTGTTCTTTAGGAGCATCATGACAAGAGCGACAACCCCCGAGTGTGTTATCCTCGCGACCGTGTTCAAAACCTTTGAAGTGGCATAAAAAGCAGGTATCAAGCGTGACCACAAGATGTTTACCTTGCACGATCTGTGAGTGACATGAAACACAACGTAGCTGCTTGCCTCGGCGATCCTGTGTGAGATGAGGGGTGTGGTCAAAACGAATGGTGACGATATCATCGCGTGAGGACTTCACGTCCCAATTGACTTTGCCTTTAAGCAAACGTTCTGTGTGACAACCTTCACGCATACACGCAGCATCTTGCACCTCGGCATGGGGTTTTGAGCCATACGTTTTGGTGATGTACTTAACGGCCTGACTTGAAGCTTGAAATTTACCATAGATCGTATTAGCCAGCCCCGGTTCAAAGTGACATTTAACGCATGATATTTTATTGTGACTAGACTGATGCCATGCTTGATAATAAGGTTCCATGATATGACAACTGCGGCAGAAATCCGGTTGCATGGAGTATTCGACAAAACCAATCATCCCCACAACGCCGCAGATTCCGCCCAATAACACGACTCCCCAAAGCGTCAGAGTAATAGGAATCCGACAACCCGGACGGCGGCGAATGCCCAGCAGGCGTTGCCACTTAGGACGAGTTGCTTGAGTTTTTGGCGTATCAGAGGGTGTATTTAATTTCGAATCCATGACTCACTCCTAGATAATTCCCAAACCCGCAAGAACAATGAGCAGCGTCATAATTGTTCCAATGAGCATGGCCAATAACCCTGCCGCAACTGCAAACCATCGATACCAGCTTGGCGACAATGGAACGCGGTATTCATCAATTTCACCATTTTTCACCAGGCGGTCATATTCCTCAGGACGTTCATGTTTAAACTCTTCTTCAGAAAGCTGACCGGTGAACATGACATCATCCACGGGGAATTTTTCAGGCCTTATGTGAGCGTTAAAGAAATGGATCGTGAAGATAAAGACCACCGCAAGCATTGCTTCGTAACCATGCACTAAGGTTGCAATATTAAAGAACCAGCCGGGGAGATAATTGGCAAAGAATGTGGGGAACCAGAGCATCAAGCCGGTGATGCCGATAACGAATGTGCCAAAGATTTCAGCCCAATAATCAAATTTTTCCCAGTAAGTCCAATGATCAAAACGCGGCAGATTTTTCCCGGTGAAGAACCAGCGGAACATCCCCAGGCAATCCGTAATGTCCTTGATCCGTGGAACCATCGAGTTGGGGCCAAAGAAGAACTGGATGACAGAACCCTTACGTTTTTTAAAGTGACGGAACACATTTACAAAGTGCACCGCAAAATTTCCCATCAGTACAATCGCACAGACACGATGAATGATCCCCGCAAAGTGCACACCACCTAATAACATTGTCAAGGTCGTTGCCCATGAATGTTCACTAAAGAGCAGAGGCATGCCCGTGAGCGTCAATCCGAAGAAGCTAATGATCATCACGCCGTGATTGATCCGTTCCACACGATTAAATCGTC
>JAESSU010000052.1 GCA_016763955.1 Phycisphaeraceae bacterium
ATATAAAAAGGCGTAATGTAGGCAACAAGTAGCGGGCCCCAAACAAACAAGCTCCCCCAGCCACCAAGGTGGTGAGCGTAGTTATTGGCACCGGCGATGATGCCATCTTTGGAGTAGAAACCTGAAAGCACACTAGAACTTCCAAACCCAATGCCGGAGATGGTTAGCATGCATATGCCATAACATAGTGCGGTGATGGGCATTTTTTTACCCAGTCCGCCGTAGTATCGCATGTCCTGCTGATGATGAGCCATGTTGATGACCGAGCCGGAACATTGGAACAAGCAGCACTTAAAAAAGGCATGGGTGATTAGGTGGAAGAGTGCAAAGATATAGGCACCACTTCCGACACCTAAAATCATGTAGCCTAGTTGTGATAACGTTGAGTATGCCAGCACGCGTTTGATGTCAGTCATGACCATTGCCATGAAGGATGCCATGACCAAAGTGATCAACCCAACGATGCAAACAAACAAGTGAGCTGCGGGCGTGAGGATTGGGTAAATGCGTGCGGTGAGGTAAACACCTGCTGCAACCATTGTCGCAGAGTGAACGATTGAAGAAACCGGCGTGGGGCCTTCCATCGCATCAGGCAACCATGTGTGCAATGGGAACTGAGCACTTTTGCCAATTGCGCCAAAGAACAAACCAATGCCAGCGATGGTCAACCACATTGGCGGGTTATTGACGATTTGATCCACGCCTCCAAGCTCCAAAGCAATGGCATCGAACATGCTGCCATCGGTTACCGGAAGCAGTATTTTCCCACCAAGTTGTGCAAAGAGAATCCCAAAGCCAATGAGAAACCCCGTGTCACCGATGCGGTTCATCACGAAGGCTTTTTTACAGGCGTTTTGTGGCCCCTTCTTTTCAAACCAGAAGCCGATCAGCAGGTAACTGGTCAGTCCGACGAGTTCCCAAATGACGAACAACTGCATCAAACCATTGGCAGTCACGATCCCTAGCATGGAAAATGTAAACGCTGACAAGTAACAGAAAAATCGCTCATAGCGACTGTCCCCTGCCATATAACCAATGCTGTATAGATGAACCAGTGTGCTCACGAGTGTGACCATCATCATCAAGGCAACGGTCAATTGATCGCAGAAAAGCCCAAGATACAAATAGCCCGCTTCAGTTCCCGGGATGGGAATCCAAGGGATCAGCCAAGTAAAGGGCTCAACTTCACCGGTTGTGAATTTGATCCATGCAATAAGCGCACAGATGGCGGAAATCACCATGGCAGCAACGGCAAAAGTACCCGTCTGTTTGCCTAGTAATTTCTTACCAAAGAAAAGCATGATTACTGAGCTGACCAACGGCAAAAGCGTTGCACAAAACAGTAACTTACGTATGAGTTCTTGGTCGTCAGTCAATACATGCATGAGCAAATCAACCTTGCAGTTCGTCTGCCTGGTCCACGTTGATGGTGTCAAAGTTATTGTAAAAATTCAGGAAAATCGCCAACGCCACCGCAGCTTCAGCAGCCGCTAAGACGATGATGAACAAGGTGAACATTTGGCCATTAACCGCACTGTCCCAGACATAGTGGTTAAACGCGACAAAATTCAGTCCCGCAGCATTGAGGATCAGTTCGACCCCCATGAGAATGCCCACTGCGTTACGTTTGGAAAGGATCACAGCCACACCCGCAGCTAACAGCAAAATGGAGACTGCCATCAGGTGGTAAAGGCCGGGTTGAAAAAATGCGAGCGTGGTCATGTGCGTTCTCTGTTTATACCTTGTTTATGCTCGACGTCGAGCCATAAATGCTGCACCGATCATCACAACCAGTAGTAAAACGGCTGCCACTTCAAATGGGACGAGAAACGGCCCAAGCAATGCCATGCCGATCGTGTGTACATCGTGAGACTGGGGCAACTGATCTGAAGGAATTTGTGTCACAGGTGTATTGGCCAAAGCAATGACCATAATCACGGCCAGCATGACTCCTAAAGCAATCGCAAGGACACGTTCCCACCACATCGTGTGTAACTGCATGAATGGATTTTTACTGGTAAGCATCACGCCAAAGACGATGAGAATCAGTGTCCCACCTGCATAGACGATCAACTGAATCGCTGCGAGAAATTCCGCATTCATCATAAAGTACAGCCCAGCGACACCGCCAAGCGTGAACAATAGATACATTGCCATGCGGACAATATTCTGGCTAATGACGATCATCCAAGCGCTGCCGACCGTAAGTCCTGCAAATAGCAGGTACAGAATAGGGGCCACCTGTGCCAATGAGTTTGAAGGGTTGCCTTGGGCAAGCGTGCTAAACAACGCGATACCTCAATCCATTAAGTGTAATGCAAGTCTTTACGCTGACAAATGCCAAGATGTAAAGAATAATCGCAGCGGACCTTACGGTCAAACGGATATTATTGTCTGATGAATTATTTCCCCAGTCAATTAAGCCCTCACAAATAGGTCGTTGCCATATAGGCTTGGGGTTTTTATATTCCATGGTGCTTGATCGTCAAAAGATTACCGTCATTAAAGTCGTTTTAGCCCTTTAAAACACCATTCCGACGATGGTTGCTTCGAAGACCAACTTGCCGTTGACAAGTCCTTGCATCTGGCAGGTGCTGCGTCGTCGGTGAATTTTTACTTCTTGGCCTAACAAAATAAATTTATCACCGGGGACGACTTGGCCGCGGTACTTGACCTTTTCAGCCCCGACAAAACCCAGAAACTGTTCATCAAGTCTTTGTAGACAAACGAAGCTTGCCAACTGCGCAGCAGCTTCAAGCATTAGGACACCGGGGAACAAGGGCCGCCCCGGAACATGGCCGGGGACCCAGAATTCATCATCACGGATATCTTTATATGCGATCACCTGTGCCGGGACATCAAGATTGCAGTAGATGATGCCATCTAACAAACGCATCGCGCCGCGGTGTGGATTAATCGCTTCGATTTCATCAACACCATGTGCCACTTTGTTTAGATTATGTTTGGACAGGTCAAATAATAGAGATGGTGCCATGCGTCTGCAAAGCCTCCGTCTGGCAGTGATGCCAGTTCAATGGTGATCGTAATGACTAATATTTATACCCCTCGGGGATCATTTTGTCCGCATTGCAAACACTTTGGATGCTTAAAACATCATCCCGCTTACACAAGCAACAGAACGAGATCATTAACGAAGGATATAACAAATGAATAAAAAACCATCAAAGGTCAATGTTCATCTTCACGGGCTTCAAGCACTTTGGTGCGAAGTTCCTGTGAAGTTGCTTTGATTTCTTGCATGACTTTGCGAACACGTGTGCCAGCCGCACGATTGCCCCCAGCAGCCTTGCAAATATCCTGTTCGACTTCTGCGACTTGCTGTTGGAGTTTTTGATATAAATCAAGCATCGAATTCTCTCCTGTTTTGTCTCATGCTAGGCAACATGCCTTAGGCAAATAATCTATACACATTAGCGTAACCATATATACAGCATTCAGCAACGTTTGAGTGCCTTTTTTTGTTGTAAAAT
>JAESSU010000053.1 GCA_016763955.1 Phycisphaeraceae bacterium
AGCATCGTAAACAAGCCCCCCGCGTTTTCACCGAGTCCAGATTCCTCCTGGCCGCCATAGCTGGTGATGACCATGCGTTTGTAGTCCGGGCCAATGAAGCTCACACAACTTGGACGCACGCAGGTCGTGGGATAGCGTTTGAGTTCCTTGCCCTGTGCATCAAATTCGATGACACAACTGCCTCCCCAGATCGCTGACCAGACGTGGCCTTGTGAATCAACCGTCATGCCATCGGGGACGCCTAGTGATTCCTCAATTTCGGCAAAATCGATCTTATTTGAAATTTCACCTGTTGTCTGATCGTAGTCATAGCGGTAGATTTTTCGGGCAGTGGAGTCCGTGTGATACATATGTTTATTGTCAGGGGTAAAGCCCATGCCATTGGAGATCCCGATGTCATCGACGGCCTTGTGCAGTGAACCGTCCATATCCAAGCGGTAAAGCGAGCCGGCATGTTTTTCGGTGGATATGGTGCCACAAAAGACACGGCCGCACGGGGCCGCAATCACGTCGTTAAATCGCCCATCCACTTCACCCTCAATTTGTTCCAAGATGGTTTTGAACACCTTGCCGTTTTTGAATTGGACGATATTGCCCTTGTCACGAAAAAGGATCAGCGAGCCATCGGGCTCAATGGTATAGCCACCGACGGCTCGGTCTTCATAAATGATTTCGTGTTTCGCAGTCACGGGGTCATAGGTCTGTATCTGACCACGCAAAATATCGACCCAATAAAGTTTTTTTTCCTGCTGATGCCAAAGGGGCCCCTCGCCCAAAAAGTTCTGGGGATCAGATTTAAACCAGAGTTCAATTTGCATTAAAAACCCTTAAAAAAAGCACTTTTTGTCAATACAAAAAACAAGACGAATCTAAAATCGTTCTAAAAAAACAAGTCAAAACGGCATCAGTCAAACACCCTACCGCTTTAATTTTTAGCATGATCCATCACCAAAGAACAGGGCTTGCCCGGCTGCAATTTTGTGCCATCACTAAAACCTTCAGGCCGATTTTTAAGATGCTCAACGAGTCGCCTACGCCACAGAGAAACTCTCTGTTGATGGCTTGGACTGTCGATCAAATTCACACATTCATCAGGATCATTTTGCAAATCAAAATACTGTTCCACACCCGTATTAGTAAACCAAATATACTTGCAACTACCATCGGTTATATAGTGAAAACAAAGCCGATCATCCGGGGGCGATGCGAGTTCGCCATGCACATAATCACGCTGAATTTGTGACTCACCTTTAAGAATGGGAACCAAACTTTTACCTTCAACACTCTCTGGAATAGGCACATCCGTAAGCTCCAAAATCGTGGGCATGATGTCCTCTAAACACACCGCTTCTGAGCACGTTTGTGCAGTGGGCAGTTGCCAATGCGAAGGCCCCTTAATGAAAAACGGCACACGCACAGCACCTTGGTAAGGTGACGATTTTCTACATAAATAATGATCGCCAAGCATCTCACCATGATCTGCAACAAACAAAATCACTGTATTTTCAGCTGTTTTTGCATCAAGTCCGCCCCAAGGTGATAAAAACCGATGAATCTGATCATCAATGTGATTAATCAATCCGTAGTAACCTGCCTGACAACTGCGTAGTGCTTCACCGGTGAGATGTTGCGTGTGATCGTTAATAGGTAACCCCATACCCTCACCGACCGGCGCAGTGGCCCAACTGCCATAACTCGGCGAAGGCAAGTCCTGTCTTAAGTAACGATCCATATAAAATGCAGGCGGATAAAATGGCGGATGCGGGCCTGCAAAATTAACACACAGAAAAAACGGACAACTCGGATCACGACGATTTAAAAATCGAATCGCATCATTAGCCGTGCGATATGTCGGATGCAAAGTCTCATCCAAATGCCACGGCCTAGCAGTCCATCCATTAGGGTCTAACCCATGCCCCCAACTACTCGCCGGCCCGACGGGCAGATGTTCCACCACGTCATCAGGATGCACATCACCGCTTAACACCATGTGGTCAAAACCATAACGCTTGCGAGAAGGATGCAGATGCATACTCCGACCCACGATGAAAGTTTGATACCCCGCTTTGGACAGTTCGCCAGGCAAAGTCGCAGGCGGATTCCATTCAAGCCCATCACGAAACCCAAGCAACCCATGCGTGGCAGGAAATTGACCAGACATCAATGACCGCCGAGCAGGAATGCAAACCGGACAAGTCGAAAAACCTTGCGTAAACCGTGTCCCCGCATGTGCAATGGCATCAAGATTAGGTGTCAGCAAACAAGGGTGACCCTCAATCCCAAGGCAATCACCACGATGTTGATCCGTCATAACAAGAATTACATTAGGGCGTTTGTCAGCCATAGGTGACTCCAAAATCTATTACTAAGGGATTGTTAGACAACCATTTTGGCCCTAATGAAAAGAGAAGGCAAATTAATAACGCCCAATTCAAGAGCATCTTGCAAAATGACTTTCTACATTGAATGATCCATTGCCCGTGGGAATCCTTCGTCTTTTTTAGATAAAAGCCGCAGGAAGTGACAAAGTCAATTCCTGTGGGGAGAGACAAATGATTATGCAAAATACTCTAACGACAGCAAGATTAAAAAAAACCGAACTTAATCACTCATTTTGAACATCCGTTTCACCACCCAAAACTGAAAATCGGTTCGCTTAAAAGCTACATTTAGCCAGATCAAAAGCTAATTTTGAACGTCGATAAGAATTAATGACTTTATTTGAGTTTTCTACCGCTGTATTTGAATGCTTGATTTTCGCGCAAGCGACTTGAAAATCAAAGGATTTGCAATGTTTTTGGGCACATTCAATATTAAATTTTCAGCCATAAATAACCTTTTTGGACTTAAAAAATGATCGCATCAAATCTTCTCTAACTTCTTATTATGTTGACAATAATATTCCATTTGACCCGATTTTAAACAAGCACTGTTCAACCAAGCCTTTCACAATTGATCCGTACAAACTCAAGTTTTTCTTCGATTCGTTGGCCATCGAGTTGACAGGGCTTTGAGAATCCGTATCATTCTCCCCTCACCAGTCACGTGTTGCTAACACTCATTGAAAACGAGTTTTAAACAGCAAGTGCATGTGTGACAAGAGGTTGTTAAGACTTTTAGTGTTGATCTTTGACAAGTGAACAGTTGTACGACAAA
>JAESSU010000001.1 GCA_016763955.1 Phycisphaeraceae bacterium
AATTGTCTTGGCGAGCCGTGTCGTGTCGACACGAAATTGACCGTAGGTCAAAATGTTGCACCCAAAATACTTTGCAAGCTGATTTAACAGTTGACCGACGGTCAAAATCAGGCTGACACAGCCCCGCTCGCCAAGACAGGGGATTACATACGTTTGCCCTGCTAAATACAAGAGAAACCGCATGTCGTTTGATCTTGAAGGATTTTATTAGCAGATCAATGCAAGAGCCTCGGTGAGTTTCGCTTCATCCCAAACTTCGATGCCCAATTCTTGTGCTTTACTAAGTTTGCTTCCGGCAGCTTGGCCGGCAATAACAAGGTGGGTTTTTTTCGAGACACTAGAAGACACCTTCGCGCCAAAACCTTGTAATTGCGATGTTAGCTCACGGCGATCGTAGTTGTCAAAACTCCCCGTAATGACAAGGGTCTTACCGGCAAAGGGAGAATCGACGGGCTGCAAAATTTTTTCTTCGGTGAGATTTACGCCTGTGGTTTGAAGGTCTGTGATGATTTGTTTGCCTGCATCACTTGCCAGAAAATCATGTAGTGATTGGGCAATCTGCGGGCCGATGCCCGACTTATTACCCATGACTTGAAAGTCTGCAAGTTCCTCGACACTGGCAAGTTGAATCGCAACAATCTCACCAAAATGCTGAGCAAGAATTCTCGCAGCCGTGGTGCCTACATGACGAATGCCCAGTGCGCCGAGTATTTTGGCCAAGCCCCGTTGTTTGGACTGCTCAATGCCTGCAAGTAGATTGTCGAGCTTGGTCTGCCCAAAACGCTCAAGCGTCAAAATTTGAGACGCATGATCTTTGAGCTTATACACATCGCCAAAACTTTTAAGTAAGTCCACATCAGCAAGTTGATGAACGACTTTTTCACCAAGACCATCAATATCCATCTGGCCGCGACCTGCAAACCAAATGAGCTTTTCACGCACCTGTGCAGGACATTGCAAATTGACACATCGCAAAGCCGTCTCCCCCTCTTCCTGAATCACCGGCTCTTTACAACTAGGACATATTTCAGGAGCTTTAGTGGGTACTGCGTGAGCGGGACGATCTGCCAAAACCACGCTGACCACTTGCGGGATAATCTCACCCGCTTTTTCGACTAGGACACGGTCGCCTACGCGGATGTCCTTACGAGAAATTTCATCCATGTTGTGCAAGGTCGCACGCCGGACAGTGGTTCCCGCGACAAAAACGGGATCGAGTTCTGCAACGGGGGTGACCGTTCCGCCTTTGCCAACCTGCCAAGTGATTTGTTTGAGTCTCGTTTGGACCTGCTCTGCGGGGAATTTGTAGGCGATGCACCAGCGTGGTGCTTTGGCAGTTGCGCCCAAAGATTCATGTGCTAAGAAGTTATTGACTTTCACGACAACCCCATCGGTGTCGTAAGCAAGTGTCGTGCGTTTTTTGGAGAATTCTTCTACGAACTGCCAGACCTCATCAATGGTATTACAACATTTCACATTGTCGTTAACGGGCAAGCCATAGGACTTGATCGTTTGTAGGTAGTTGTAATAAGTTTCAAACGTATCAGGCTCAATGACACCACGGCCATGTGCAAAACACATGAGTTTTCGCTGCGCAACAGCCTTGGAGTCTTTTTGTTTAAGTGTGCCCGCAGTTGCATTGCGTGGGTTGGCAAAAAGTTCAAGCCCTTGATCACGACGCTTTTGATTGATCGCTTCAAACGATGCATGAGGCATGTAAATCTCACCGCGGACTTCTAGTACCGCAGGTGGATCGCCTTCAAGTTTAAGCGGTATATTTCGGACGGTTTTCACATTGGTTGTAATGTCATCACCTTCCACGCCGTTGCCCCGAGTCAACGCTTGAACCAAAATGCCCGCTTCATAACGAAGACTAATCGCCACGCCATCAATCTTGGGTTCCGCGACGCACTCAATAGTCGCATGACCCCATAAATCAGTGGGAAGGCCCAAGCCGGAAACCACTCGCTGATGCCATGCGGTGAGTTCTTGCTGATCGTAGGTATTATCGATGCTCAGCATCGGTTGGGCATGAGCAATGGTTTTAAAACCCTCAATGGGCGCTCCGCCGACGCGATGCGTGGGCGAGTGAGGTGATTGGTATTGCGGGTGTTCACGTTCAAGTGTGGCCAACTCAGCGATGAGCTGATCATACCGCTGGTCGGAGACTTCCGGGGCAGCATCGGTGTAATAGAGCTTGTTGTGATATTCAAGTTCTTTGCGAAGTTCTGTGATGCGTTGGAATGGGTCTTGGGTCATGCTGATATTTTACAACCAAAAAAGAAACCCGGGGTCTAAAGCCCCCGTGCTTTAGTTTGTTCAAAAATAGGTGTCTTGTGTTACGTTATAAAATCACGCGGTGATGGCTTTGCGCAAGTCGTTAAGTGCGCCGTTGGGCCATGTTTGATTTTGCATTTCGATTAGTAGTGGTCGCTTGTTATCGCGTTTGATCGTGCGAACCATTTCCAATAGATGTTTGCCCCGAACGTAGAGATAGCGAGAGAAAGCTTGTTCTAGATCATGACGGGTAAATTGGGTCAATGGATCGTTCATGCTCGTTTGTCGCATAGCCCAATCTAGCAGGGAACGTGGATTCTCTGCGGTGTATTGGTAGTCTTCAAGCGTGCGTTGGAGCCGTGTAAAGATCTCGGTAAAGGGATCCGTTAGTGACTCGGGCAAAGCCGTGAGATCGTTTTTTTTCTGCCCCTGCTGAGCTTCCAGATTTGAAAGCCAGTCAGTCGAATTTGCAGTATTCATATTGTCAGTTGCCTTTTCCTTGGCGATTAGTTGGATCACCGCGGTGTTGAGAGTGACCTTGCCATGGTTTTTGAACATGATGACCAGCCGCTGGCCATCTTTGCCGTTGTATCGAACAAGTGATGCTTGTCGAACCTCGCCATCGCCCCACTGAGGGCGCAAGGGATGTCTGACAAAATCGCCAGGATTAAACTGTGGCTGGTTCACAAAAAAGTTCCAATATAATTGGGTCTTGACACGAGCCTCTACCTTGCAGAAGCCCGAATTCAGTCACACATGATACAGTGGTCGTGATCAATGACAACGTGAGGGGCAAAAAACCAGTCGACACGTTGCATATCAGCCCATTGCTTTATACCGTTTACAGTCGATCCTTATTCCATCAACCAAGCCATCTAATCGGGAGCAACCCCCATGTCAGAGCAAGGTCCAAACCAATCTTCTAATCAACCCCCACGGCCAATGCGTCCAAATGGACAAACACCTCCACCCCCGCCTCCGGGTTATATGCCGATGTATCCAGGCCCACAGAAGTCCAATGGCACCTCTGGTGGCGGGGGCATGACTCTTTTACGTCGGGTATTTACCGGCTTGATGGCAACGTTTTTGACCTTCTCCGTTTTGATGAACATTTATTTTGGGGCCTACTTCGCCTCAACGGTTGCAGGCCCCACCGAAGCCCATTATTCAGGAACAGATGCCGCAAACCGAATCGTGATCCTACCCATTAAGGGGGCGATTGATTCGGATACAGTAAGCTATGTCGATAAAGCCCTACGTGCCTTACGTGCCAAAAAACCACGGGCACTGATCCTTCGCATTAACTCACCGGGTGGCGGCGTTAACGCTTCAGACCAAATATGGCATGCCGTGATGCAGTTTAAACAGGACACACAAATCCCTGTCATCTCCAGCTTTGGAGGCATCGCAGCCAGTGGCGGGTATTACATCGCTTCTGCCACTGACTATATCATCGCAGAACCCACCTGCATCACCGGCAGCATCGGCGTGATTGCCCAAGCCTTCACACTCGATCGCTTGATGGACAAAATCGGTGTCACCCCTGAAACCATCGTCTCCACCGACTCAACCCAAAAAGACACGCTCAACACCTTCCGTCCTTGGAAAGATGCTGACCGTAAGGAGTTACGAGATATTCTAGATAGTGCTTACGACCGATTCATTCAAATTGTAGATGACGCGCGTCCGGACTTGGATCTTGAACAGGTCCGCAAGCTCGCAACCGGAGCACCTTACACCACCGCCCAAGCACTTGAGAATAAACTCGTAGATGCTCAGGGGTATCTAGGCGAAGCCATCGCACATGTCCTGACGCTCATATCCTTACCCGCTGGCAGTGATCCAAAAGTCACCGTGATTCAGCAACATTCGCCCTTTGGCTTTCTGGGCCCGATGGGTCAACAGTCAAACACCCCCCTGACGACCCTGTTTAACAGTGAAAAGATTCGTGGTTTAGCGGGCGATCTTGCCATGCCCCAACTGGAATATCGAATGGTTTTGGAATAACCCCCCATGGGCAAACCCCTCGTCAATAGAACTTGTCCTGTCGCTTTTGTCTGCAGCAACTTGTTTTAGGACTCCAAAAACGTCATTAACGCGGTCAAAATCACTCCTGATGGGTATAAAGTCATATTCATAGCCTTATTCCTTGGGATTTGCGTACAACTTAATACTGGATTGCATTATATTCCCTATCTCAAAGTAAATTCATTAATTATGTAATTTATTAAAATTACCCTTTGCCTCTAATCGCTGTTTTGTTTATGATTAATAAAGCTAGGTTGCAACACTTACAACGATTAGAGTTTGAAATCAGATTCCAGTCCAAAAAGTTCGTCAAGCAACAGGTTAGAAAAAGTAAGATGGTTTGAAATGATGTGTCGTCAATGTAACTAGCCAATGAGATTTTAATCTGTAATCTTTGGGGATTCAAAAGCTAGTGTGATTGACAAATTAGCCTTGGTTTTCACGAGAGTCAATCAGAAAAAATCATTTCACCATGTTCCTTAAAGTAAAATAGAACCTCTGAATTTTAAACCTTTTCAGGTGATTTAAAAACAAACGTTTTCCGCAAAGACTCTCAGAAAAATCGTCTAAGCGGCTGTAAGAATTTAAAGATCGATAATGTTTTTTTAGCAGTGTAGATGCTGCGGGGTAACGAACATGAATTTACGTGAATGGATGAACCAAAACTCAGCTGCAGTCACCATTATTGCAGTTGTTCTACTATTAATTTCACTGGGTGTCATTATTATGACACTAACACCTAACAATCCATCTCGGATTGTGGATGTCTATTTTATGGATACAGCTGACGAAGCACTATTTACTGCTAAGTCAGACCAACTGCCTCCTGTCACAGCTCCTTCGGGCAAAGAAGGCGTGCGGGCGTTTGTGTTCTCTTGCGGCGACTGTGGTGACAAAGCCAGCCAATTTGTCGGATGGCTCGAAACCTACACCGCAGAAGCTAAAGCAGCAATCAGTGCTCCTATGGACGATCCCGAAGCCGGCATGGCTAGCTATGAACTCATCGAAAACGGCCACATGGTCTGCGATCCAGTCAGTAAACGCTGGGTCATGGCCAACAGCGAACATGGCTTCAAAATCATGGATATGATCCAAACCAAATGTGGCGAAGGCATGCCCACACCTTGCTTCCCCGGCCGCTAATCACTTAGCAAGCCACAACACAAATCTCACAAACCGTCATCCACATGGGTGACGGTTTTTTTATATGATCATGATACCTAATGGCAAAGGGGCATTCTGCAATCTCGACTTAAACCCCAATGCAATTAGCCAAGCAGACATCACTGACTAAACCGACATCCACATTTTCTCTAGTTAGCAGACTTCCCATGATCAACCTTATCACCCCAAAGCCAATCCCTATAAAAACGAACCTCCTTTGCCTCTTAACCCTATCCTTTGGAATCCTACTGCCGGGGCTCACGGGTTGTGTCACGTCCTCCAAAAAAGTCACTTATCCCGTCGCTGTGATGTTGCAAAAAGATCAGACTCCAAGTGTGCGTTTGCGAGCTGCACGTCAAGCAGAAAAGGAGATACCTAATGACCCCAAACGCATTGCTGCTTTGCAGACACTCGTCTGGGATTTTGGCCATCCCCAAACATTACGACACTATGCTATCGATCAACTCATTGAACATGACGAAGCAAGCTTCCGTAAGCAAATGCACCGACGCATCGTTCAAGTGAACAACTGGGGAACCATTGAGTATCTGTTTAAAGTCTCTATCGACCGAGGTTGGGGCGATAGCTTCACCCCCACCGTCGTCCGACAATATGCTCGACATGTCAAAGGGATCAAAGAAGAAGACCGCCCAGAACGAGAGATGCTTTTAGCAATGCATCCTGACCAAAGCATTGAACAAACCGTCTACCAAGTCTTTATCGACGCAGGCAAAGAAGACAAAATTATCAGTCAGGCGGACGCTTGGGATTTGCTAGCACGCATCTGCACCAAAGAACAGTTGCTTACTTACCTAGAGACTGCCCCGTCAAATACAGCCATGGTCATTGACCTTAAAGCAGCTGCCCGTGACCTGAACATCATCGCGTTTAACAAGGAAGGCAACCTTTGGCTTAGCTACCTGCGAAAACCCCAACACACGCTTTACTGGAACCAACTCAAAACCATCATTGCCTCACTAAGCGATCTCCAAAAACAAGACCTTAAACTCCGACACCTTGCCCCCCTGCTATCCGCATCTGCTCAAGAATTGCAAGCCACACGGATGGACCTCATTAGCAGCATCAATACGTTTGTAAACAGCCAAAAGCACCATCTCAAAAGCGCGACCTATGATGGCGGATCAGCAGACCATCCCCAAGAATTTAGCCAGTGCGTAGACCAACTTAAATGGCCTGACCTATTAGTCATCAACCAAATCATCACCGCAATGCAAACCCATTCTGTGACGAGCAACCTATTTATTTATGCTGACCAAGATAAAGCAGACACCCGCACGGAATATGGCGGGACCCTTCGCAAAGACCAGGG
>JAESSU010000054.1 GCA_016763955.1 Phycisphaeraceae bacterium
CAAATTTTTTCTCCCCCCCCACGAAAGCCCCGGAAGCCCCCCTGGAAACCTTTCTGATAAAAGACCTTTTGGGCATTGAACCGAAGCTTCGTCGAGTCGACATGGGAGTCATATGAGCTTGCCCAAGCATCGCACCGTGCATGGCTGTTCGACTAGACTGCATCGGATCGTGACACTGCTGACACAAACTCACCGCACCCGTGTCTCGGAGCATAGGGCTGTGATTGACTCGAGCGATCATATGCAACTGAGAACTGCTGTTGTCGTGACAGGTAATACAGGTCACCCGCCCGTTTTCCAAAGGCATGCCCAATGGAACAGACATCGAAGCAGGCACGTTAACCGGATGTGAAAACAAGGCATCAGACACATGACAGTTGTTACAGTTGCTATTTGTCCAGGTGCTCTGTTGTATGTTGTTGGCAAATTCCATTTGACTCGCCTCTGCTGTGCGCGGCTTGGCGTTGGCCCTATTCACACTCACCAGCAGGATCATGGCCACGGCTAAGAAGATCAACACCCCCATACTTAATAAATCCGTACGGTCATGTGTTGCCACAGCAGTAACGACTCGCAGGTTACGCTGATGTTCCTTAAAGGATGGATAGCTCATCTAAAATCCAATTTCAAACAGATAGACTCAATAGGTTCAAGTGGTCACATCGGTCTGTTTGAAATGCAGCATGTGGGAAGTTAACCCCACGTTGCAATCAATTGTCTCCAAAGGATGGGAAACACGGGTCGTATGGATTCTTGGAACTGGGACGGTTTTTCCGTGCAGGCTGACTGGATTGTCACAAACGGCATGAAAATCACCGATTATTTGCCTTCAACGACATTTTATTAAGATATTTCTGTCCGGTATGCAGCTTGCTACGTATCTATTGCCGCAATGGAACGGACAGACGTGGACTGGCAACGAGAACTGCCCATGACTGAATTAAACAATCTCGTACTTGAAAGGGAATTCCAATGAGGGAATTAACAAAACATCTAAATATTTTAATCGCCGTATTAGCAGTTACGCTTTTCACAAGCGTTAGTTTTGCTGGTATTGTCGGTTCAGACCATGACTTTAGTGGTGCCGGCTGGAACGCCACCGGTGGTCAAATTTGCCAACCTTGTCACACGCCACATGGTGCTGACACCACAATCGCCGGTAGCCCACTGTGGAACCGCATTCCAACGACAGCGACCTACACCACACATGCAGGTTCAGGTCAAGCAGCAACAGCCATCGACGACAACAGCCGTCTATGCCTCTCTTGCCATGACGGTACAATCGCCATGGACAACTTCGGTGGTAATACCTCCGGTACTGCAATGATCACCGGTGCTGCCTTACTGGGTACAGATCTATCGAACGATCACCCCATCGGTGCAGATGCAGTATGGTCCGGCACCTATGATGCCGCAGCCGCTCCAGGATCACAATGGACCGCTGAAAAAACTTATATGGTTTCGCAGAATACACGTGACACCGCTAACATCATGCCCCTGCGTCCAGTGGGAACAGGCAACCCTGCAGTGGGTTGCACCAGTTGTCATGAACCGCACAACCGCAACAGCCAGTCCAACATGCTTTGGATGTCAAACGCAGCCAGTGCACTTTGCCTTAACTGCCACGTTAAATAACAACCCAATCCCCGCCACCGGGCCAGCAATTAAGCGGGTCCGGCAGCGGTTGCAAAAATACTTGCCTATTTGGGTTTGGTTTGTTCGCCCCGTCCTCGTCTGTCCGTTCCATGATAGCGAGACACATGGCAAAGTGCGATCCCCCACACCATCTCCCGTCTCACAACCCCCGACAATCAAACAAAAAATAACATCCGTTTAACTCACAACAAGCCCTGAATCACGGTCTCCTGAAAGTCACGGCTTATAGTCACTAGCCCTAGAGCAATAAATACCGACCAAAAATTATTTTTAGTTTTTCTAACAATACACTCAAAAAACACTTTATATTCAGAACCGATACTCCGATAATCTAGTCCAACACCTACAACCTCATACTTGGTGCTATTATGAAACCTACCGCAATCAAACACTTAACCATTTCGCTAACCAAACAGCTCGTCGTGATCTGCCTTCTTCTGGCGACCGGCTGTGTGAGTAGCCCCCAAGCGACTAAGACCGACAGCACAAGCTACGCATTTTGGCCGCCCTACCCTGATGAACCCCACATCCAGTTTTTAACCTCCTATTCCAAAGCGAGCGATGTCGTTGCTACCAAGAGTGGCTTAGATGAACTAATCTACGGCAAGGAAGTTCAACTAGACCTGCCGATCAATAAGCCCTACGGCATAGCCATGTATGATGGAAAAATCTACATCTGTGACTTGCGTAACGATTGCGTGGTCATCCTAGATTTGAGAAACAAGCAGACCTTAGCCATGGGCTCCAAAGGTGCTCAGAAACTACAAAGCCCAAGCGACATTGCCATCTCAGCAGACGGCTACAAATATGTCGCAGACGTGGGCAAAGGCACCATCGTCGTATTCGACCCCCAAGAACGATTTGTCACATCCCTAGGACCTAAAAACTTTAAGCCCACAGGCGTGGCACTCTACAACGACGAACTATATGTCAGTGATTTCATCAGCCAAACTGTTTTGGTGATGGATCGTCATAACGGGACCATCATCCGTACCATCGGCAGCCCCGGTTCAGAACCAGGCCAGTTTGTTAAACCATTGGGCATTGACGTTGACAAAGATGGCAATATTTTTGTAGCTGACGTTCTTAAATGTCAGGTCTACAAATTCAAACCCGATGGCACCTATGAATCAACCTTCGGCGCGATCTCCGACCGCATCGGTGGACTCGTTCGCCCTAAACAGATCACTGTTGACCCCGATGGCATCATCTATGTCGTCGATGCGGCCTTCCAGAATGTTCAACTTTTCAACAGCGAAGGCAATCTCTATACCTTCTTCGGCAGTCCAGGCACTCACCCCGGAGCAATGAATCTACCTGCGGGTATCTGCACTTATGATGGCGATCTAGACCTGTTCGCACAGTACATTCACCCGGACTTCCAAGCCAAACGTTTGATTTTGGTCACCAATCAATTCGGAGCCAACAAGATCTCAGTCTACGCACTAGGTGAACTAAAGCCTGGCAAAACAGTCAAAGACATTTCAGGCAGTAGCGGGATCGTCCCCAGCGGTGTTGCAGATGAAAATACTGCTACAGCCAAAGGTGCTCGTTCCCTACCTGAAGGTGCCACCGAACCGGATCTGCCATTGCCTCCGGGCCTGAGAGCTCCGACAAAACAACCCACTGATGCAACGGCACCTGCCACTGAACAACCTTAATGATGCTCATCGAATATGATTTTGACCACGTCAAAAAAATTGGAGTCCTAAAACAAAACGTCTCATACAAAAGTAGCAGGACAAGTTCATTGACCAAGGGTATACCGTAAGTAGTTTTTCCAACCAAGTGACACGACCATGCAGTCCCCTCCCGCCAACACGATGACTCATAGTCTCTGGAAACGGCGCCTCAGATGGCTGCTCACGGTGGGATTATTTATAAGTGGTTTACTGGTTTTGATGAGTTGTTCACCTGAAACCCGCTATGAAACTTTGAGCTTTTTTTTCGATGGCGTGCCTGATCCCAACGCGCCCGATCTGCTGGACGGCCCATCAGCAAATGCTAGGAATGGCTCACCCAATGCCCGTAAGTTGCGTGTGTCAGTTCACAAGCCCTATCGGGACAACGACTGTAATGCCTGCCATGTGGGCAATATGAGGTCCTTTGAGAGCTTTACCAAGATCAGCGATATCGTCTGCATGAACTGTCACAAGCAGGTGACGGACGCTTATCGTTATATGCACGGCCCGGTTGCCATCGGCGCATGTCTGATGTGCCATGACCCGCATGAAGCAGCCCAGCCGCATTTGATCAAGATTCCCTCGCCCAAAGTCTGCCTTCAATGCCATCAACGTGAAAGCCTAGGGCCACCCGACATTGCCCATCTCAACAATCCCAACCCCGAAGCAGACTGCTTGTCCTGTCATGTTGGCCACGGTAGTTCAGAGCACGGGTTATTACTTGACTATGCCGTTGCTCCCAAAGAAAAAGAACCTGTCACGGAAGAACCTGCTCTACCTAAAAACCCGCAGACACCGTCTCCCATACCATTAGCGTCAGGAGACCCGTTGTGAAAACCTCACGCTGCACATTATGGTTCCTCTGGGGATGGGGCGGCCTTTGGGTTTGTCTAACCCTCTGCCCTGGCCTGGCCCCAACACTTGCCCAAGAAGGCCCTATCTTGATTACCCAACGTCAAAAAATCGACAAATTTGGTTTCACCAACATACAAGCGGCCGCTGAACTGATTTTTCATTTTCAGCGTGATGAAAACACCAGCAGCAATAACAACAACAGCAACACGAGCAGCATTACCGAAAACAACTTCAAAGAAACCTTCAACCTCTCAGCAGATAGCTACATCATTCATCCTAATCTGGTGGACTTGTCACTAGGTGGAAGCTTTGGTTTGACCCAAAATAGTGTCACAGGAAACACCAACAGTAGCACTTTAGGAACCGCTCTAAGTTACAACGCCACAGCCACATTTCTTCGCAAAGAATATGCCCCACTGACCTTGTTTGCCCTACGGAGTACCAACAGAGTCCACAGTCAGTTTAGCGGAACGACTCAAAATACCAGCGACACATTTGGCGCAGACCTGAGCATCCGCTCCTTGACCTTTCCCACCCAGTTGCATTTAGAGCATAGAACCTCCACGCAAGACGACCCGACCGATCAACGCACATCCCAAACGATCCAAGACACCTTCACATGGCATACTGATTATCAGCCCGCAGACTCGCAAACAATTGACATGGATTACACCTTTAACAGCGAAGAACAGACCGGTTCATCCATCAACAGTTACCAATCCCATGACCTAACCGTCCATCACGATCTACGCTTTGGCCCAGACAATCACTACAGCCTCGACTCAAGATTAAATCATCTAACTCAAACAGGTTCGACACAACTAACACGATGGCGTCTGGATGAATCACTTAACATGCCTCACAGTGATACTTTTAGAACCCAAGCCCGCTATTCCTATAATCAGGAACAACGCCTTGCTAATGAACAAGCGAGCCATCGAGTTTCCGCAGGCTTTACCCACAGGCTCTATAAAAGTCTCACCACCCATGCTAACGTTGGCATCGTCTCCACCGACAATGGAGCGCAAGGCAGTTACTTCGAAAAACATGCCAACATTCAGATCGATTACCGCAAACGAGTCCCCTTGGGCATTCTCAGTATCGACCTCTCTGCAACCATCAGCCAAGAAAACAATAATCAGCAAAGCTTAACAGTTAACATCTTCGACGAACCCTTTGTCTATACTGATCCGCTGCCGATCACCATCAATCGCCGCAACATTATCAACGGCTCAATTATCGTTCACAATGCAGCGGCCATCATCTATATTGAAGGCTTGGATTACACACTTAACCACTTCATTGATTTCGTCCGGCTAACCGTTCCGCTCGGTAGTAGCATCAACAATGGGGACACCGTTTTCATCACGTACTCCGCAACCTCTGATCCTTCAAACACGACCACCACCTTTGGCCAAGGCATCAATATTCGCTATGCGATTGATCAAGGTTTTTTCAAAGGTCTGGACATCTACGCTAGTTTTTACCAAAGCCATCAAAGCATTGATAGCTC
>JAESSU010000055.1 GCA_016763955.1 Phycisphaeraceae bacterium
GGATGAGTTCATCAAGTAGGACTGGGAAGTTAAAGCCATCAGCTTGATCCAGTGCAAAGAGATTTTGCTCGTTGTTATTGGTGTACCGTGTCACGCGCCCGTCAATAAAGAGCATGTTTGATGCACGATTGCCGTGATTGGTTCGCCAGCCGTTGGGGAATGCGGTGAACAGGGATTGCCGATCCGTGGCAAGTAGTGCCGGTCTTTGTCCTAGGCTGTTGGTTGCTTGTGCGGAGAGTCGGTTATCGCCAGCCACTTCATCGAGTTGTCGGTAGAGGTATGAGCCATAGGAATGGGTTGCGGTTTCGATGTGTCCGAGTTCTTGATAGACATCTGTAATGTCATCATCATCAGGGCAGAAGAATGCTTGTTTGTTTTCGAGATAGCCTTTGTAGATGACCCCCATGCCGGTGTATTGGTGATGTGCGAGGGGGTCTGAACTGTTGCCGATCCAAAGTTGGTTGTCCATGGAGTTTTGATAGGTATTGGGCAGGCCGAAGTTCGGATGGACGGTGTTTGGTCCTGAGGGGATTTCGTCTTTAAAATCCGCAGCGTATGCAAAGATACCGGTGCCTAATTGTTTTAACGCGATGCCGCATGCGATTAATCGTGACTGCTGCCGTGCGCCGGAGAGTGCGGGCAAGAGTATCCCGATCAGTAGGGCAATGATACTGATGACCACTAGTAGTTCGATGAGCGTAAAAGCATGTGAGCGTGTGCGCATGGTTGAGCTTTTTGTCAGGGCGGTGAAAATCAAATTGTATTTTATAAGATACATGATTGTTTGTGTGTCGTTCGTTTTATTTTTTGAGCGGGGCATTTTTCTGTGCAAGAAAATTTTTAACATGCGTGAGATTGGCATGGATGTCGTCAAGTGTTTTTTGGGGTGTGTTGTTTGGCCAACTTAATGCATGGGTAAAAGATTTTTGAGCGAGTTCATATTGTTGGTTCATGCCGTAGTACATGCCCAGTGTATTGCAGACTTCCGCGCGTTTGGTTAGCGGGATGGGAGCTGCATTTTCGAGAGCTTGTAATTGCCAATGGATCGCTTGGGGTAAATCACCCAGCCGAACACAGACACTTGCAAGGTAGACCTTGTTTTTGAAACTGTGGGTTTGATCCAACTTGATGGCTTTGAGGAATGTCAGACGTGCTTTGTCCCATTGCTGGGCTTGTCGATAAAAGTCTCCCATCGTGGTTAAATACGGGGGGGCTTTGGCAAAGGCTTGCATATGTTTTTCGTATATGGCTATTGCTTGAGTAGGCTGTCCTAGTTTGGCTAAAGTGATAGCTCGGTCTAGTTGGACACTGATATTGCCGGGCCATTGTTTGAGTACCGTGTCATAGGTTTGCAGGGCTTTGTCGTATTGCTGGTGCTGGAAATACCAGGAACCAAGATTACGTACAGCCCGTCGATTGTCCGGGAATTTGGCCACCGTGTCTTTGTATAACGTGATGGGCTGTTGATATAAACCTGCTCGTTGAAATGTGCCAATGGGCATGAGAAGACATGCTAAGAGTAACAACCAGCCGGTGACATTAGGGCGGCTAAATTTCTGCATGATGTGATGGAGGGCAAATACGATAAACACCAGCAACCCCAACAAGGGCAGATACATTCTCCGCTCAGCTGCAATCTCCGTGGTGATGGGAATGAAACTAGAAGTCGGAGCAAGGATGATAAAAAAACTTGCGAGCCAAAAGCCGCTGCGGTGACGCATGATAAGTAACAGCACACATGTAGCAAGTAACAACAGCACCGGGATCGCATCGCTCCAGATATCGCCAATAGACTGCGCACGAGCAAACCATAAATCAATGGCTAAGTGTGTTGGCCAAACCGTTTGTACGAGGTAATGATTCAGAGATTGCGTTTGTGTTAACAGGTAATTCCAGTTGTTCCAACCCTCAATATTGCCCGTGCTTTGCGTGCGCGGGTACAGCGTCATCAGAACGATCACAATCAGACAACTGCTCCAAAGTGTTGCCTGAAAAAGTTTGTGTTTTTTTAGAGTTTTCAAGTATGAATGATCCATGCCCACCGACATGGCAAGGAAGACAAGTAAGGGGGTCACCACCATCAACTCTTTGCAGAACATCCCTAAAATACAGCAGAGTACCGCCGTGATTTTATGTCCGCGAATCGAGGCATTTAGTGTTCCAAGAATCATCAAACTCACCAGCAACTCCGTTTGTTGACTGGCATAAAGTACTGCTTCACTAAGCAAGGGATGCATTGCCCAAAGAAAGCCAATGAGACTTGTAAGTGGTTGTTTACTTTCAGGAAGCATTCTCCGCAGTAGCATCAAAACCAAAATGCAGTTTGCCAAATGCAATAACAAACTCACCCCATGAAAGACTGCCTGCTGGCCATTTCCTAATTGATATTGTATCCACCAAAGCACCGCAACCAATGGCCTACCGTAACCTGCTGTGTCCGACGGGCCGGTGATCGTTAATGATGCCCCTGGCGAACTTGCTACTGAGACAGCTGGGTTTTGCACAATCCCCGGTACGTCATCAAAAATAAATGGGCCATTTAATCCCGGTAGATAGGCGAAAACACACACTGTAAACAACAGCAGATAGACGAACCCTGTTTTGCCCAGAAGTGCTTTCATAATGAATCACAGTTTAACATAGACTTATTGGCGCTTGTACTGGAATTAAAGATTGTTTTGCTGTGAGTCGATCCCATGCTTCGCAGAGCCTTAGCATTGGGCTTGGGGGGTTCCTGTTTTAATGGGTGTTTCATGAAAACGTAGCATAAAAAAGAGCACCGGACATAAATCCGATGCTCTAAGTTAATTCGTAGATTTCAATTTGTCTTACAGCACAGCCGCGATGGACTCGCAGAGATAGTCCATGTTTGAAGGCGTCATGCCTGCGACACTGATGCGACCTGAGCCGACGATGTACACGCCGTGTTCGGTCTTAAGGGTGTTGACTTGGTCTTTGGTTAAGCCTGAGAAGCTGAACATGCCTAGTTGTTGTTTGATAAATTCAAAGTCACGGGTAACGCCTTTGGCTTTGAGAGTTTCGACAAACAGATGACGCATGCCATTGATGCGGTTACGCATGTCCGCGAGTTCCTGCTTCCATAGTGTGGTCAATGCCTCGTCTGCCAAAATGGTGGAGACGATTGCGCCTCCGTGTGCGGGTGGATTGGAGTAGTTGGCACGGACGAGTTTTTTGACTTGGCTCATGACCTTGGTTGCGGTGTCTGCATTTTTTGCAACAACGGTCAAGGCACCGGTGCGTTCATTGTAGAGACCAAAGTTTTTTGAGAAGCTTGAGCAGATGAGCATTTCACAGTCGGGTTTAGTTAGTGCGATGAGTCCTGCTGCGTCTTCTTCAAGTCCAACACCAAAGCCTTGGTAAGCAAAGTCCAGCAGGGGGGTCACGCCTTGGTCGGTGAGTGTTTCACTGATCTGTTGCCATTGGTTAGCGGAAGGATCGACACCCGTTGGATTGTGGCAGCAGCCGTGGAGCAACACGAAGTCGCCTGCTGGAATCTGCTTAAGGGCATTAAGCATCGCAGGGAAATCTAGGCTGTTGGTCGTTGCGTCGAAGTAGTCGTAGGTTTTGACTTGCAAGCCTGAGGCATTAAAAATGTTGGCATGGTTGGCCC
>JAESSU010000056.1 GCA_016763955.1 Phycisphaeraceae bacterium
CGCTGTGTTCTTCGGAGCAGCTAACGACACCATTGTGTTGCGTTACTAATACGCGACATTCACGCCTCCATGCACGGGGCATTTGATAGACGGCTTTGCCTTCTTTGATTATGGCATCGCATTGCACCATCAAGGGCATGCCGCCATCGTTGGGAAATGCGAGTTCCCATTGTGCGGTGCTGTTTTTGGCATAACCTGAAAACCATATCGCGTTGTCATGTCGTGATGCAGTTAAGACCGGGTTGCGATGTGACAAGTCCTGACGTGTAAAACTGACATGCAATCCTAATTCGCGCAAGGCATGACGCAATAGCACATCGCCTTGCATATATTGTGTTGGATCATCTGATGTTGGCAGCTTGGGTTTCTCGCTCATGTCCGTACAATTGCTCCCACGAACCCATGCGATCTGGCTTCCTTGTGTTAAGGCAATGGGACGGTCGCCAATTGATGCAAGAATCTGGGTGTCTGAATCCCCTGTGTTTTGTAGGGTTTCTGCCATGGGACCTGCACAGTAAAGGCTTCGGTGAATCATCTGTGTGGGTAATTTGTTGCCAATGACATGATCCAATGGGTTGGCCAATGTGACTTGGACTTGGCCTTCTAACGGCGTGTCCATACGGAGATTGAGTTTGCTACGCATCGCATCGGAAGCATGGTCAATTGGGCCATAAAATAAAACTTTCCCGCCACGGTTAATGTGTGTTCGCAAGGCTGTTTCTAATGGACTATTTGCATCGGGAACCAGCGATAGCAGAATCGTGTGATTAAATGTCGTTGGGTTTGATGCAAGGCTTGTGGTTAGCGCACGGTCACTGACCACGGTGTTCAAAGGCAAGCCGTTGTTGATCGCGCCGCGAATAAACCAGTCGTTAAAGTACGCAACGTTTAAACGGTCAGGTGATTGCGTGACATAATCATGGAACGTATCAAACGGATAGACCCATGTGAGAAGGCCTGCTTCGTCAGGTTTGGTTTCCAGACACCGTTGCATGATCGGTGTGATTTCATTGGGGCAGCTTTGAGGCATTTGCCCGTAAGAGTCATCAATGGTTAATAGTTGGATTGCATTATGTGTTTGGGCTTTACCCTGATCATCGATTCGGCAGACGGACATGGGCAACTGGATGTCATGTGCATCTCTGCCATAACGATCAAGCCATGGACTATTGATCCACCACGGGTCATGGACATAAAAGCGGAATGGGAATCCCTTGCCGGTTGAGACTTGGGCGATGCGGGATAGATAGCCCATGAGTTCCAAACCGAAGTCGCCGTCGATCGCAGCCCATGGTGAATTTGGTGGCGTGTACATATTGAAATTGGATTCATAGATTTCGCGTAGTGGGACCGCATCGGAGGCAAGGTCTGTGCCTGTACTTAGGTTGGTGCCTCGGGTTTCGATAGGAAAGTCAGGGCAGACGTTGCGGAAATCTTTCCAGAAGCCAAGGATTTTCTCGCGGACTTGCGGGGCATTTTGAGCATCAAAGGTGCTGCCATCAAAGAGGGGGCCAACGGTGCTCCATGTTTCTAATCCAAAACCAAATCCGTTTGATAGCCAGATGTAATCGAAGTTTAGGTCTGTTAGAAAAGCCTGGGCTTGCTTGCCAAAGAAAGTTCCGAAGGTCGTGTCTTGTGGGATGCCCTTAGGGAATCCTGCATAGGGCGTGGGGTCTGCATTAAGTGTTGCGTAGCAACCGACAAAGCTGTTGGCACCGATGGTGTTTGCAATGCAAATTTCCGGGTGATCCTTATATTTGAAAGTCGAACGGGCAAACTCGCCGCCGGGGTCAAAGGTGGCTCCGACGTGGATGGGTTTGCCTGTGATCTGGTTGCCGATGCGTTTGAGCGTATCGACGATAGTTTTTAGTGTGTGATAGGTTTGCGTGGGCGGGTTGTCCATATAGTGTTGGGGCGTACTGAACAAAGACACCTTGTTGGGATCATTGGGGACATCAAGATGAGCGTTGGCCATGCCAAGCCAGTAGGCCCATTCAAACGACTCATTTAGGTCGCCTTTGTACGCAAGGATTTCTGATCCGTCTGCGGGCCAGAGCAGTATTTGCACACGGTCTGCATGTTGGCATAACGTGTTCCATTGCGTAAACGCAGTGTGGCAGACTGTTTCAATGTCTTGAAAATTCCGGGGGTTACGAAATGGTTTTAGGCTCATTTCCAAAGTGACAACATTTAATGACATGGTTCGATCCTCTGTAGGGTTAAGCAAGATTGCTGCTGATGTCGGTCGCAGCTTTGGTGAGTGTTTCAAGAATTTTTTTGCGATAGGCTGTTTGGTTCATCCGCAGCGTGGGAACCCCCGCGCCGATGGCTGCAATGACCTTGCCCCAAGGGTCGGTAATGGGGACGGCTAGTGCGCTAACGCCTTCACATAATTCATCACATGACAGACTAAAACCTTTTTTGCGAATTTGGTTGAGTTCTTTAACTAAATCGTTGCGACGGGTGAGGGTGGTGGGGGTGTGATTCTTAAGTTTGTAGTGATCTAGGTAACGCAGTAAATCTTCTTTGGACATTTGCGAAAGCATGAGCTTGCCTGTTGCGGTGCAGTGAGCAAACTCGGTGACATCTTCGGGTTCAGCAACCCGCAACGCGCCACTGCCGGGGATGTATTGGAGATTGATGACGTGCTCGTGATCCAAAGCCACGAGCATGATGGATTCATTAAGTGATAAAGCGACCTGTTGCACGAGGGACTTGCTGGCATTTAGCAGTGCATTGAGATATTGGCTATGTCGACTCATGAGCATCAGGCGACTGCCGATTTCAAAGCGTTTGTTTTGAGGATTCTGACGGAGAAAGCCCCGTTGCTCGAGCGTCTTGGCGATGTTGTGTACCGTTGCGACATTCATGTCCAGTCGTCGAGATAGGTCTCGGGTTCCCAGTCCATCGCCATGGGCCGCAATCGCTTCGAGAATATCCATGACTTTGCTTGCGGTACTGACGGTGGGCATAGTGTTTACCTAAAATAAACGCGGTTAAAAAGGCTGTTTGATCTATTTTAAGTCGTATAATTGGTGAATCAATGACAATATCATGCTTGAATGCTTATTTTGTGATTTTTTGTAAATATTGTTTGTAATAAATAAACAGCTAAAGGCATGCGATTGATATAGGCGGATGTGATCGCTGTTCGAACTTCTGTTGATTGATAATCTCATGGTTTTGTGAAGACTGGTCTCGTCACTACTGAAAAGGTAATAAAATGTTTTTCGGTTACACTTGACTTGGCTGACCCAATGTGCCTAGAATGGGTCATGGCTCTTGATGTTAAATCTAAACAGATGTCTCGTAAGCAGGTTCTTGAAGCGTTGAGTTTTGAGTTGACCCGTCCACCTGCCAAGGCAGGCCAGCGTCTGATTAATGAACGCCAATTAGCGACCTGTCTGGGTGCTAACCGGATGACCGTTCGGCGAAGTCTCGATGATTTAGAACAGCAGGGCTTATTGATTCGCCGTCAAGGTAGTGGCACATACCTGCGAAAAGTTCCCACGCAGGCTCCTCTTCCTCAAGATTATAGCCCGATGGCGGACTCTATTTTTGTCATTGATCAAATGGATGATCAGCTTAGCCGGTTGCAGCCTGATCCTGCTAAGCAGCAATTGACGCTGGGGCTTTGGGGTGACATGCACTGTACCTCGCCTGCCAACGAATTACTGCTTGAGGGGATTACACAGCAAACTTCGAAGCTTAGTCACCGATTGCAGACATATCACTTGGAATATGAAGCGGACGGTTTCACACCCATTCAAAATATTGCTGAGGAACTTAAGGCCACGCCCTGTGATGGGTACATTGTCACCAGTTACTTGATGGATATGTTTCTTGAGGCTTATTATCAGGTTTGGCATCAATCCTCTCCGCCCGTGGTTCATGTCTGGCCGGGTACGGTTTTGCCTACCTACGAACCTCTGATTCAAACGGACACCCAGCAGGCAATTGAACGAGCGACTCGGTTGCTTATTGAACAGGGATATCAACAAATCACGCTGCTCGATTTTAAGTCCGCTCAAGGGCTGATTCCACGAGCTGCTTTGGGGTATCAGTTGGCTATGGAGGCTGCGAAGTTGCCTTTGCAACGGGCGGTTGGCTTGCAAGGGAACATCCCTTTAAGTTACCAGTGGAAGCCGGTACTTGAAAAAATATTGGACACCAAACATCGACCTGAAGCGATTTGTATGGCTTCGGAAGAGCCTTTGCCTCTGCTCTATGAACTGATGCGTCAACGCGACCTAAAGCCCGGACGAGACCTTGGAATGATTACAATTGCCAATCAAGGTATTGATCTGCCTCAAGGCGAAGACTGGAGTGCGATGGTCTTTGATCAGCACTTAGTAGGCAGTATGGCGGTCAGTAGTCTGGTGGATGTCATCAGTACCGCAGGCCAGAAACTTAATTCCTTTTCACATCAAGCTCATTGGTATCCGGGGACGACTCACTTAAGGCACAGAGATTGATACTTCGATACGAACTTAATACGCACATAAAGGTGAATAATATGCAAAAGCTTCATATGTCAAAAAGTGTCGAGTCTTTTTACCCACAGAGAAAAGCCTTCACACTCATTGAGTTGCTAGTGGTGATCAGCATCATTTCGTTGTTGATTGCAGTTCTATTACCTGCATTGGCTAGTGCCCGTAAGACCGCTCAAGCCATTACATGTGCAAGTAGTCTTCGACAGATCGGTCTTGCTGGGATTACATACTCAAGTGACTTTGATGGTTATTACCCCATACAAGGGGTAGCCGGTGGCACGGGATATCCCACGACCCAATTTTTCAACTGGTGGGCGGCGTATTTTATGGCTTACACGGGAGACGGGACCTTTTCCAATGCCGGACGATCATGGGGGAAAGCTAAGGGGATTTGGGATTGTCCTACGAATACCAGTGTAAAAGGCACGAATGGCATGGCAACAAACTATGTCTACAATTCTGAAATGGGTTGGAATTTTACCCCAAGCACGGGCGTTAAACTTGGACGTCCATCGCTTTGGCATAAGACCAGCGATATCATTTATCTCGCGGATGCTGCTAGGTTCAGTACAACAGCGAATCGAGTTGGTACTCAAGCTGGATTTGGCCAGCGGGTGTATGTTGGTGATTGGCACCTAAAAACATACAACGCGGTGTATCTCGATGGACATATAAAACGTCTAGCACTTGTTAACAATAAGGTGCCTAGTGAGAATTACCCACAAGGCTTAATCTGGCTTAACAAGTGGTAAGCCGGCGTTCTGGATTGCATTAATTTGGCAGGATGGATTAGCCAATTGTTTCGAATAATATTTAACTTAATAGAGACAGCAAAAGCCCTTTAGGTGATTGCCTGCGATCACTACGCTTTGAATCTCAAAGTAATTTCCCTCCAACAGGATTTGAATATGATGAATTGTAACCGTTGCGTGTTAGGTCTTACATTTGTTTTGCTCAGTTACTTAGGAGTCTGGCCGCAACATACATTGGCTCAAAACTTAACCGACCCGATGAATCTCGCGGTCGTGGTGCCTGAGTCACGGATGGATCAAGTCGGCTGGAAAATCTTGGCCGGACGCAATGGCGGGTGGGGCAAGTTCCCCGATGCGTATTCATATCAACGTGTCGAAATCGACGGAGTGGCTTGTCTGGTTGATAGTTACCCTCATTCACAAACTCATGGTAGCAGCAATGCGATCATGCTCGATTGGGATGGTGATCCATCTAACGGCATGACTGCTTTGAAGCCTGTGTCAGGGATGAAGTTAACTTTTAAAGTGAGCGTTTATACGCAACCATGGGTGCATAATGACAACCCCCGTGGCGGGTTTGCGCGTGATGGGGTGCGGATGGTGCAATGGTCTTTTGGCCCAGGTGTTGTGCCAGCGAAAATGGTGCCTGTGAAAGATATAAAAAAACAAGCTAGTTACAGCTGGCAGACACAACGCGGGCCACGCATCGGCTATCGCATGGGTAATGTTCCTCAATATAAAATCACAAAAAATCCCGTGATCGAAGGGTTTGCCCCATCAAGCAAAAAAGCCGTTGCCCAACGAAAACTCAGCGAAGCGAGCAAGTGGTATGACCTGCGCCTTGTCGTGACCTTTAGTGATGATGTAGCCACAGCTCAATGTGTCGCAAGTGTCAAATCCAGCGAGCAGGGCGATTGGCAGAATGTCGGTGACCCTTGGGAATTTCCAATCAATGCACAGTTAGAGACCGCGTCCAATCCCATGCGATGGAATGCGATGATCTTAGATATGCCTGTTGCCCAATGGTCCGCTAGGGGCTATGGCAAGCCTGAAGTGAACATGCGGGATCGTTACCGCAATTTTGTGGTGTCGGTTGCGACTGCTGGTGCAAGTGGCAAAGTTAAACGCTGTGAGATGATGCGATTTGATCGCAAGGAAGTTGCATGCCGAATCAGTGCTCCTGCAACGCTGTTTCGGGATCAGATGATCACTGTGCCAATAGAATTGGTGAATAGCGGTGACAAGCTAATAGGCGGCGATTTGCTGCTGCGAGTTGGCGTGCAGGAATCTGTGGTTGCATCAGATTGGACGCTACCTGCTGATAGTCAGTGGAGGAAGGATTGGCAGTTTACGCCCGCATATTCATCGGCTGCCAAGAAGTTGGAACTCGTTTTGCGTCAGGCAGAGGGTCAATATGAAATATTGGGTCAGTCTCCGATACAGATGATCGAACATGCGATTCCATCTCCCCAGCAGAACGTGATCCATAACGCTAGTTTTGAGTTGCCCGCCTTGTTTAATGGTGCAAAGATGTATCGCGGTTACGAAGTGTTTTACTCCTTTGCCAAAGCGAAAAATCAACGTCTCTGGACTGCGTTACCCATTGAGGGCTGGTGGGTTCATGGCCCCGTGGCTGAGGGTGTTTCACTGGACTCACAGTCCGTACACTCAGGCATACAAAGCTTAAAAATCACCGCCGTTGACAAAACCATCGCCGTGGTTTCCGCTCCGGGATGTTGGTTGCCCCAAGGTGCTGTAACGATCAGTGCATGGGTCAAAACACAAAATGCAAAAGCGCAGTTAGAGCTTGATCTGCTAGCATCAAATAAACCCATTCTCCATCGGCAAGCAGATTTGCGTAAGCACATTGAATTGCCCACAAACAGTGATTGGGTACGCATTTCGTTTAGTGTTGAAGCTAACCGTGTGATGCAAGCCTTAACACGCATCAAGGTCGAGCAAGGCAGCGTGTGGATCGATGATGTTCAGGTCCAATCTGCTAAGCAAGACAGTGTGTTTAATTTGCGACCCACCGAATGGATTCGACTGAACCTACCAATCATTGATGCAAAGAATGTCCCCATGTGGACGGCAGGTAAAAAGCATCTGCAAACGTTGACCGTTCAATGTGACTCACGCGAAACGCTTAGCGGTTATGTGACCGTCGCAATGGGGGCATGGGACAAACCTGCTGCCGATGTCATTGGCCGTGTTGAACTCTCTGAGTTAGGTGAGGGGCGCGTGGCGAAACTGACATTTAAAACCGACACGCTGATGCCTGATGCTTATGTGATCACTGCGGATTACCATGCGGGGAATCAAGTCGTACTTACAGGCATAAGCCAATTTGATCCACTGTCAAAAAGTGGTGGCAGGATTTCCCAAAGTATGTTGCTCTCACGTCAGGCTGCTCGTTTTGCCATCATTCCAGACTATGTACCCGCACGCATCTTTGGCGTGGGTAACAGTATGTTCGATACCAGTGGAAATCATTGGGTCGGTTATAATATCAAAGACTATCAACTCGCAGGCGAGCTTGGCTATGTCTGTATGCGCAGTCGCTACAATCAAGAATTGGGTTATCTTATTGCAGCCGGCGCGTTGCCCGTACACCAGCTGGCGTCCTATATAGACAGAGATGTGACACGCGATAAGACCCTTTGGAATCCTGCAAAAAAGAATGTATTGGATATCAGTAATCCGAAAGGGCGAGCACAATTTTTAAAGCAGGCCCGTGAAATCGGACTTGAAAATGCGGCGAATCCTCAGATCGCTTCGTATCAAATGGCCAATGAACATCCGTTCTATGGCAAAGATGGTTTATGCCCAAGTACCTATGCCGACACTGCATTCCGTGATTGGTGTAAGCAACAGCACGGCAAGTTGGACATACTTAATAAACGTTGGGGGACATCGTACACTTCATGGGATCAAGTCGAACAACCCTTGTCTGCTAGGCAGCTTCAAGTCGTTAAAAGTCAAAAGAAACTCAAAGGGGCAAAAGCCATCGCATGGACGGCGGTCTATGGGAAAATGAGCAAAGAAGTTAATAAAATCATGCATGCGATCCCAGCCCGCGGACTTGATTGGTATCGCTGGCGAACGGTGATGTCATTACAAATGTATTCACAGTTTCGTGATGAAGCACGCAAAGTGGATAAGAAGACGCTTTATAGCACCAATCTTTGTTGGCCGAATTTCTGGCCGCAAGTGACGATGCCGTTTTTCCGTGCGATGGATGTCACTATGTTGGACATGGAATATTCCGCAGGGCAAAAGCGCGGCCTTGGGAATCCCGCAGAGATGATGGAAATTATGGAGATGTTCGAATCCAACTCGCCTGACAAACCGCTCTGGGGGATCGAAATTTATACGCAGCCCCAATGGCCCGCAGGATCTGTTGCCTTGCAAAATTGGGGACTCGTTGCCCATGGCATGACCAACAACCTAGTCTTTGCTTGGCGCCCTTATTCTGACCATGGTCGTGTGAAGGGAAACCATGCATGGGAAAAACCTGACGCACACCCCATGTGGTTTATTATTGACAATGACAATACGCGTTTGCCCGGTTATTACGCGATGGAAAAAACCAAACGTGAAATTCATACCTTCCATGGTCAGCATGATGCGCTGTCACTTAAACGTTACCCCACTACGACTGCAATCTATGTCTCAGATGACACCTCTGAATACCTTAGTTATATCACGGGTAACAAGCCCTATGCCAGTAACTTGACTTATTCACGCACGCGCTGGTTTATTTGATGGCGATGCAGGGCGTTCGTGCGAATTATCTAGATGATGAATTGCTCGCAGCAAAACTTGATCAATATGACACGTTGATTCTCCCGCCCACGCCGTTGCTTAGTCAAGAGGCGGCTGTAAAAATCGCAGCATTTGTCCAAGCAGGGGGCAAGCTCATTTTGGTCGGGGCGGCGGGGCAGTTTGATCCTTGGCTTAATCCGCAAGCCCCACTTGGCGGTAAAGCATGGCAATCACTGGGTTGGAAAGCACCCGATTACAAACATCAACCGATCCGCAAAGGCTCGCGTCTGTTGGGTGTGAACCTTGGCCAACTAACCCACAGCCAGACGATTCGAGACTCGCAAGGCAAAACAATCGGCTGGCAAAAACACTGGGGCAAGGGACAGGTATTTGCCATGGGTGTGTATCCAAATTTTTCTTCTAGCAATCCACACCCCCCTGTAGACGCTGAACAATGGATGAAAAATATTATCAAAATAA
>JAESSU010000057.1 GCA_016763955.1 Phycisphaeraceae bacterium
AGCAGATGAAAAAGCATTGATCAAGCTCACCGCCGAGCAGTGGCCGGACCTGATGCCGCTGCTAAATCAATCTAGTCAATTTGACTTGGAGAAAGCATTAAAGCGAAGTCTTGCATGGTTTGCAGCACCTTCTTCACGTAATCATTATCCTTTAGCAAGGATCACCCATAAGCAAGCTCAAGCAAGTGTGCTTGCGATGTTAAATATGATTCAGCCGGTGGATTTAGAACAAATTAAAAAGCAGTTTGATCTTTATCAATCCGTAGGCTGTGATGGTCAAGGGACCGTTCTTTTTACCGGCTATTACAGTCCCATTTTTAAAGCATCACTCACTCAAACGCAAAAATTTAAGTACCCCTTGTACCGAAGGCCTCTGGACCTAGTGAGTGATCCTCTGTCGGGCAATGTGCTTGGGCGTACGCAGGCTGATGGCTCAACGATCCCGTATTACACACGCCAAGAGATTGAAGAAAAACAGGTTCTTGCAGGCTTGGAGCTGGTCTGGCTTTCTGATCCTTTTGATGTGTATTTAGTTCATATTCAAGGCTCTGCTCGCTTGCAACTCACCAATGGTTTGGTAATACACGTTGGCTATGCGGGAACCAATGGCCATGCTTACCAAAGTGTCGCCAAGCAACTGGTGGCCGAAGGGTTGCTTGATAAAAATAGTTTGAATCTGCCAGCGATTGAAAAGTTTTTTAAGGAACATCCAGAAGAACTTTCGCCGCGATTGGCTTACAATTCGCGCTATGTTTTTTTTGCAAAGTATGAACCTCAAGCATGGCCTAGCGGGTCGATGGGGTTTCAAGTCACACCCGAAGTTTCCATCGCAACGGACAAAAGTATTTTCCCACGCGGCGGCCCGACATTGATTCACGTCCCGATGACTAGCTACGATGGCACACTCCGCAAACAAATGCGATTGATGGTCGATCAGGACACCGGCGGAGCGATTCGTGCCCCTGGCCGCAGTGATATTTACTACGGAGTCGGTCAAGTCGCCCAGATGCGTGCAGGCTATCAGTTAGCCCAAGGGCAGCTTTATTATTTATTCCTTAAACCAAGATATGTATCACAATGGACGCAGCGTCTGAGCCTGCCCCTGCAATAAATATTTTTAATAAACAAGCATCATGAATCAAACACCAAACTTCACGGATCATTTAATTGTGACACTTGACGGGCCTGCTGGCAGTGGCAAGTCTGCTGTCGCACGGCAACTCGCCCAGCGTTTAGAGGTGGACTTTTTAGACACAGGGGCCATGTACCGAGGCATTACGGCTTTGTGTCTGAATCACGATATCGATCCGATGACGCAACCCGACAAAGTGTTGGAGATTGCCCGTAAAGCAGAGCTTGATTTTGATTGGCAGGTCGATCCGCCGGCATTATATGCAATGGGCCAAAACCTGACCGAGCAATTGCGAAGTTCGGCTGTTACTTTAGCAGTTAGTGGGATTGCAGCATTAGGGCCAATCCGTGAGATTCTCGTTGAAGCTCAACGTAAAATTGGCAAAGCTCACCCCCGCTTAGTGACCGAAGGGCGCGATCAAGGATCAGTGGTTTTTCCCGAAGCAGAAGTTAAATTTTACCTTGTTGCCAAACCCCAAGTTCGTGCCAAGAGACGGGCATTGCAAATGCGCCAAGCAGGGCAACAAGCTGATGAAAATCTCATTTGTAAGCAAATTGTCGAGCGTGATCATAAAGACTCAACACGCAAGGACGGCCCCTTAATTTGTCCGGATGATGCCGTTACAATTGATACGTCGGAGATGACTTTAAATCAAGTGGTGGAGCATCTGCATCAAATCGTGATGCAGCGGCTTACGAATGTCTAATTTTGTTCTTTTACGAAAGTTTTATGCTGGGAAAACCAGTTGATATTTTATGTCTGAAACCCAACCTAAATCATCAAAGCCCAAGTCGGGCATTTGGACTTTTTCACAATTGCTTTTGTGGTATTTTGTGTTTTTTACTGGCTTGATATTCTTAAAAGTGTTTTACCGGATGCGTGTGCGAGGGATTGAAAATATCCCAAGAGATGGCGCGTTTATCTTTGTGAGTAACCACCAGTCATTTTTAGACCCGGTTATCATTGGGTGTGCCTCACGTCCCCGGCCGTTCGTCTCGTTAGCCCGCAAAACATTGTTTAGCACGCCCTTTGGTGGCATCCTTCGCAAAGTGATGACGATTCCAGTAGATCAGAATGCGAGTTCCGATCTCACGTCGATGCGGACATGCCTCAATGTGCTTAAAAAAGGCTATGGCTTATTGGTCTTTGCTGAAGGCTCGCGGACCTATGATGGACATGTGGGTGAGTTTTCCAATGGCGTTGCGATGCTTATGAAACGAGCCAAACCCACGGTCGTGCTGGTGGCAATTGAAGGTGCGTATGATGTCTGGCCACGGGCAAATAAAAAGCCCAAATGGTTTGGCAAAGTTTCCGTGACGTTTAGTAAGCCACGCGAAGTCTCAGAAATACTTAACGGGCCTGTAACCGAATGTATGGAAAAATTACGATTGGAAGTTGAGCAGATCAGAGAGCAGGCAAGACGTGAAATGAAGTTGCCCCAATTACCCCTCGCTCAAAAATCATCAGCCAATTCAGCAGAGCAATCAGTTGCTGATACTGACCGTTAATAGACTTTTGGGCTAATCATGATTGTCTTTACGTTACAATGCAAACATCTAAGTTCTAACTTGGTTATTCTCGGCCTAAAGGTTTATTACGCATGCAAACTCTCATGATTGCACTTGGCGCAGGTGTTGCTTTTATCATTGCTTACTATACCTATGGTCGGTGGTTAGGGAACAAGATATTTAACCTATCCGGTGAGGCTCAATGCCCGTCATACCGACTTAGAGATAACCGAGACTATGTTCCGACACTTAAGAGTATTGTCTTTGGTCACCATTTTACGTCCATCGCTGGGACTGGCCCGATTGTCGGGCCAGCTATCGCGGTGATATGGGGATGGTTGCCTGCATTGTTATGGGTGATTTTTGGCAGTATTTTTATCGGTGCGGTTCACGACTTTGGATCACTGGTTGTCAGCCTTCGCAATGATGGCAAGACGGTGGGGCAAGTTGCAGGCAGGCTACTAAATGACCGCGTCAAAGTGTTGTTTTTACTTGTGCTTTTCATGGCATTGACCACCGTGCTAGCGATCTTCGGCTTGGTGATTGCTGCGGTGTTTAAAATGTACCCCGCATCGATTATCCCTTGTCTGATTCAAATCCCTTTGGCGATTGGTATCGGGCTTTTGCTGTATCGCAAGGGGTTTGGTTTGTTATTGCCCTCGCTGATTACACTGGGGCTGATGTACCTGTCGGTGATCTATGGTAATCAGGGTGTGCTAGGCCAATGGAACACTGCGATGGCTGCATGGCCGATCATGGTCTGGGTGATTGTGCTGTTGGTTTATTCTTATGTCGCATCCGTTTTGCCGGTGTGGTTGTTGCTTCAACCGCGTGACTATATCAATTCATTACAGCTGATCAGTGCATTGGGGTTGGTCGTGGTGGGTTTAGTGGTTGCGGCCTTTATTGGCGGGGCTCCCATTGGAGATGATGGCGTGCGGCCTGTTCTTGAGGTGGTTGCGCCGATGGTGAATATGCATCCCGAAGGGGCGCCAGTGATCTTCCCATTCTTGTTTATCACAGTGGCATGTGGTGCGATCAGTGGCTTTCACTGTTTAGTCTCCAGCGGCACCAGTTCCAAACAGCTTAAGTGCGAACCTGATGCAAGAATGGTTGGCTATGGCGCAATGCTCACGGAAGGATTTTTAGCCACCATTGTGATCTGTGCATGCGTGGCAGGGATCGGCTTAGGCATTCAAACCAAAACCGGTAGCACACTTGTGGGCCATGAAGCATGGCTGATGCGCTATGCATCATGGAGTACAGCCAATGGACTTGGGGCTAAGGTGGGAGCCTTTGTTGATGGCTCTGCGAACTTTCTTAAAGCCATGGGCATGCCCCATCAAATTGCCATCTCACTGTTAGGTGTGTTGGTTGCTTCGTTTGCGGGGACGACTTTGGATACTGCTTGTCGTTTGCAACGTTATGTGATTCAGGAGTTGGCCGGTTCCTTTTTACCAGAAACGGATGAGTTGCAAACGGGAGTATCCGGGGCATCCGGGGGCTCCGGTGTATCCGGTGTATCCGGGGTGTCCGGGGGAAGGGGGTTGTCACTTAATCCGTTGGTCTGGCTGACGAACAAGCATGGTGCGACACTCTTTGCGGTGTTGCTAGGAGGCCTAATGGCAGCTGCTCTGCCTCAAGGTGGTGCTTGGACATGGGCTACTGCGGGCAAGGGAGGGATGATTCTCTGGCCGATGTTTGGTGCGACCAATCAGCTACTTGGCGGGTTGGCGTTTTTGGTGATCATGTTTTACTTATGGCGACGAAACAAGCCTGTTTATTTTCTGGTTTTGCCGTTACTGTTTATGTTGGTGATGCCCGCTTGGGCGATGTTCACCACATTGCCCGATTGGTTGCATGCTCAGGTAAAAAACTGGCCATTGATTATCATTGGTATCAGCACGTTGGTTCTTGAAGCATGGATGATTGTTGAAGCCTTGCTTTTGTTGCCTGTTGTTCGGGGCGTGTTAGAACGAACTGCTTTGGAAAAAAGTCTGATTTAGCGCATAGTAATGATGGTCAGAAAATTAAGAAATGGAATTGAAGTTGAAATTTAAAAATGTGAATCGTGTGACAGTATGCAGCTTGGCTTGTTTGTGTTTGATGCTTGGACTTTCAGGCTGTCAGGCCTACAAAGCATTCAAGTCCCCTGATCTTAAGCCCCTTGTGATTCAAACCGTAGATGTGAAGCTTGCTTTGCAAAGTAGTGAAGCGGCTAAGTTTGAAGTGACATTATTGATTAATAATCCAAACAATACGCCTTTGCCTTTGGTTAATTCAGAATTCGTTTTGGATGTTTCGGGTCATGGTAAGTGTGTTACGCAATATGTGCTTCATCGCACGGTTCCTGCCAATGGCACTCAGACGGTGACTGTGCCTGTGGTGATTGTGACTCGTGAGCAGGTGACTGCTACAACGGGGTATGTTGTTAAGGGTGTGGTGAGTTATGTTCCCCCGGGTGAATTTCGCAAGTTGATGACGGAATCCAAAGTGCCTTTGCCTGTTGTGATGTTTGAGGCGGAAGGTCAGTTTTGATAACAGGTCTATGTTTTGAAGTAGATCCATTGGGTTTGTTTTGACAGTGTTGAAAACGCTTTGTGAACTAGACAACATGCCCTGTACACAAGTAGCAGAGCAAGGTCGTTGACGATTGGTATAAACTGAGTCCATTATGCATTTAGTATTTGATGAACGTCGTTATTTGATTCCGTTTCGGTCAGCATTGTTGCCGCACATATTCACAGATGTGTTGGTGATTGGCGCTGGTGTTGCGGGTCATCGGGCTGCGATTGCTGCCTCGGAACATGGTGAAGTTATTATTGCTGCCAAAGGTCAGCTCAAAGATTCCAATACCTATTACGCTCAAGGTGGCGTGGCTGCGGTGATGGATCAACACGATAGTTTTGAATCTCATATTGAAGATACGTTGGCAGCTGGTGCAGATTTATGTGACCGTGCTGTCGTGAGACAGGTTGTTGAAAATGCGCCCCAGCGAATTAAAGAGCTTCTTGATTGGGGGATGAGCTTTGATAAAAAGGGTGAGAAGATTGCCTTAGGTCGCGAAGGCGGGCACAGTGCACATCGAATTTTGCACAGTGATGGTGATGCAACGGGTGTGGAACTTGCTAGAACGCTTGATCGGATTGTGCGAGAAAAAGAAAACATCCGAGTCTTTGGCGACTGCTTTGTACTGGATTTAATCACCACGGATTCAGGCACGCCGCGATGTTTGGGCGCGATCACACATCATCCCAAACACGGCTTGCAGGTGATTTGGGCCAAGGCAACAATTTTAGCTTCCGGCGGAGCAGGTCAGGTTTACCGTGAATCGACCAATCCAGATGTCGCAACAGGTGATGGTTTGGCGATGGCATACCGCGCGGGGGTGTCTTTGCAGGATATGGCATTTTTGCAGTTTCATCCGACCACGCTGTACATTGCGGGCGCTGCACGATCACTAATTACCGAAGCGGTTCGCGGCGAAGGGGCGTATTTAATTGATTGTCATGGCGAACGTTTCATGCACAACTTTCATGAGATGGCAGAACTGGCACCCCGTGATATTGTCAGCCGCGCGATTCTCTCTCAAATGGCAAAGACCAATCACACGCATGTGTATCTGGATTGTCGACATCTTGGTGGTAAAGAATTTGCCGCCCGTTTCCCCGGTATACATAAATTCTTAAGTAAGTTCGGCATTGATCCAGCGAAAAATCCCATCCCAATTCACCCGTCTGCTCATTACATGGTCGGTGGCATCCGTACTGATAACAGTGGCAGAACTTCTCTGCATGGACTTTATGCTTGTGGCGAAGTCACAGCGTCGGGCTTGCATGGGGCTAACCGTCTTGCCAGTAATAGTCTGCTTGAAGGTCTGGTCTTTGGGCAAATTTGCGGCCAAACTTGTCGGGAAATATTTGAGGATGTCGGTCAGGGACCGGTCAAAATTATCTCTGATATTCGTCTCTCTGGACGGTCAGAATTGAATCTCAATGACGTGCGATCAAGTCTCCGCAGTGCCATGTGGCGACATGTGGGCATTGAACGCGAAGGAAAACGTCTTGATGAAGTTTCTAAAATGTTTGAATTCTGGGGCCGTTACACCTTGGATAAAATTTTCGACGACCGAGATGGCTGGGAAGTACAGAACATGCTACTCGTGGGCGCACTGATGACACAAGCCGCAAGATGGCGATGTGAATCGCGGGGGACACATTATCGTTTGGACTACCCCATGCCGGTTAAATCGCTTCGTGTTCACGATGTCTGGTCTCGCGGGCAAGCTCAACCCCAACAGCTACCTGTTGGCGAGTAAGGTCTACGAAAAAACAACTTACAAGACGCAGAGAACGCGGAGTTCAAAGAAGAGAGCGTTTTGTTGGGAAATAGATAAGTTCTCTGCCTTTGGGGTCTCTGCGATCTTTGCCGCTCTGCGGTATGTCTCGTTTTTTGAAGGCTTGGATTGATTGAAAAAACTTACGCCTGAGCGTTCTTTGCTTCCCATGCCGCTTCATCACTCGTGAAATACCGCACGCGGACTTTCTTAAATTCACGGCTGCTCCATAACGCACTATAGTTCTCAATGCCCGTTGCCTGTTGGATGCGTTTTAGAACTTCCAAGGCATCATCGCGTGTCTTGCCATGCACCATCGTGTAAAGGTTGTATGGCAGATCATCATAAGCCGGGCGATGGTAACAGTGACTTACTTCATCAAAGGCCGCACAGCGTTTGCCCATCTCATCAAGCTGATCTTCAGGACACTGCCAAACCCCCATCGCATTGGCTCCAAAACCAGCATGACGGTGATGAAGAACCGCACTGAACCGACGCATCTGTTTACGCTCCAAATACCGCTGGCATGCTTGGATTAGATCATCCACGCTACAGTTTGCTTGTGATGCTAAAACGTCAAAAGGTCTAGGAATTAAGGGCAAGTCCTGCTGTAAGACACGAATCATGTTTCGGTCTAACGTTGTTAGCGGCGTGTTTGCAGATGTCATGCGATCTGCTTGTGTAAAGTGATTGGCTTTGGGCGCATTGGATTGCGTGGGTGTTTTGGCCATGTTTAACTTGACACCGATTTTAAACAATTTAAGAGTCGGAAGAATCCGCGTTGAGTCTGCACGACTTAATTCATGTAATTTGGCGACCGTGTGATCCAATCCTAACTCACTGTCAGGGCTAATTGCCAGTGTGTACCAAAGATTAAATTCATGGTCTCGTTGATAATTGTGCGAGACTCCCGGATGCTCATTGATCACAGATGCAGCATGTTCTAAATGCTCTAAAGGAACCCTGGCAGCCACTAAACTCGATTGGTATCCCAGTGCATGGGTATCAAAAATAGGTGAGATCTGACGAATGACACTTAGTTCATGTCGCAATGCGTTTAGACGCTTAAGACAGGTCGTTTCGTCAATGCCTAACTCTTTACCAAGTGTTGCAAAGGGGGTGGGATTTAGTGGAATAGAGGATTGAATGCGGTTAAGCAGTTGGCCATCTAAATCGGTAATGGTCGGAGACTGGGACATGATTGATTCTCTTTTATCCCCTCCCCCCGGAATTTTTCAGAGAGCTTCCGGAGGGTGTGGGTGGGTTTTAACTTCCGGGGGTTGATAATGCTTTTGGGATGTAGACGCAGTGGGGTTCGGAGGCTAGTGCGTCATGTGTCATTGCATAAGCTCGAGCACGGCTGCCGCCACAGACATTGCGATATTCACAGACACCGCATTTGCCTGAGAACCCATCCGGATTTCGCAGGCTTAAAAATGTCGGATTGTTTTGATAGACATCGACGGGGGACTTAGCCGGGAAACGCCCGCAGTTGATGGGCATAAAACCGCTAGGATACATATCGCCTACATGACTGATGAACATGACACCTTTGCCATCACTAATGCCAATGGGCGCCCGCTGAACTTTGGGTTTGTTAGCAAGGGCGGCGGGGTTGGCTTGTGGATCGCCTTTTTGTTGGAGGACAAAGCGGCGGTAGTGGTGTGCTTCGGTGGTCTTTACGCCATAGTTTTTATTTTGTGCGTGATGCCAAAGTCG
>JAESSU010000058.1 GCA_016763955.1 Phycisphaeraceae bacterium
CTATCTGGTCACTGCACCTTTAGGTCTTAGCTCTGAGATTCATAAAATCATCGACAGCCGCATTGATGAATGCATGAACTGCGTTGATGGCCAACTGCCAGAATGTGATCTGTGTGCAGGGACCGGCCGGTGTCTAGACTGGCAAAAAGCATAACCCTATTGCTGTTTTAATAATCCGTAAAATAGACAAACTAAAAATCTGATTCAAGACGTTTAAGCAATGCACCTGCTTGTGGGTGATCGGGCTTTAGCGTGAGGACTTGCCTAAGCAATCGCACGGCTTTAGCAGGCTGGTTTTGCCCGAGTTGCGACTTGACCATCTGCATCAAACAGGTCAGTCGCTCGTCCCCGCTAAGCATGGGTAAGCTGCGGGACAAATGATCGAATGCTTGGGCAAATTGATTTTTATTATTAAGTAGCACCCCCAGATTCAGATGAGCTGCGGGCAATGACGGCGAGCGATCCAAGGCCTGTAAAAATGCCCCAGTAGCTGCCTCAAACTGCTGCTGCCTAGCAAGCACGATCCCCAAATTATTGTAAGGCTTGGCAAGATTCGGATTCGCGGCAATGGCTCTCTCAAAAGCATCACGCCCTTGATCAAGATCATCCCTAGAAAGATAACATAAACCCAAATTATCATACGCTTCAGCATGTGAGGGTTTGATCGCAACTGCACGCAATAACAAAGGCATCGCCAAATCATAAGCCTGATTTTGAATATGAGCATAACCCAAACCGTTGAGCGCTTTGACATCGTCAGGATATAAATGCAAAGCAGAAGCCCAAAGCATTTTCTCTTGCTGATAATCTTTAAGTCTCTGATGCGTACCCCATAAACAGAGCAACGTTAAACAAGCAATCACTGCCAGCATCAACGCACGACAACCGCGTTGTGAATAATAACTTTGTAACCACCCGCCCAATCCAAGCAACACCGCAAGCACCCCAGCAGAAGGCAAATACATCCGACGCTCGGCGACCACCTCCGTGACAATGGGAATCAAACTACTGCTCGGAGCCAGTACCATAAAAAATAACGCACCGGCTAAAGCCAAAGGATGCTTTTTGATGAGCCCATAAACCGTCAGCCCTGCTAATAACAACGGGACAAGACTCACAGGAAGTGTCTGCCCAACATGATGTAAGATCGGCATGTCATGAGTAATTGATAATCTTAACCCAGTGAATAACTGCCATAGGTACAAGCCAATCACATTAGATTGTGTCAGCAAATAATCCCACGACGACAAACTCAAACCCAACCCAGCAGATGCGCTGCGAGGCGTGTTGATATTCAATAGTAGTAACACAAACCAAGTCGCAACCAATCCCACATACAGCCCACGATGAGACTTGATGGACTTGCCAAACGTGCCACTCACCAAAGTTCGATCCAAGAGAAGCACCATCACCGGCACACTCACCATATTCTCCTTACAACCCATCCCCAAAGCACTACTAATCACCGCCAATAACAACCACCCCCCCCGGGCAAATTCGCGCGGAAGTAACAGATACCGCAATGAACCATAAAGCGTCAGCAAGTAAAACAGGCTCACCAATAGCTCAGTCCGCTGTGTGAGATACACCACCGCTTCACTGTTAAGCGGCAAAACGGTCCAAATGCAAGCAGCAGCAAATGCCCAAAAACGCAGCTTTAATTGATGACAGAATCGCAATATCAAACACAGAATTTCAAACACCAATAATGCATTAAAAAGATGCACCACATGATTAAACAAATGAAATGACCCGGAGGACAAAGCCCCCTCACCACGTCCTTGCAAAGCAAAACTCAAACTCACCACCGGACGACCCGACAAGCTCGATTGCGTAGGCGACCCCATTGCCATACTTAGTGAATCCCATTGGCGGACATGCGGATTTTCTACAATCGCATGAATATCATCAAAGATAAAAGGAACCGTGTAACTAGATTGATAAGCCACCGCACCCAGGAGGATAATGATTAACCATCCCATCAAACGACTCGGAAACAAACACACGTTTGAATTTTCAAGATGCGTTTCAAGATGAATCTCTAGCTGCTTAGTCAATCTGTTTTAATTCCTTTTCCAACTCTGCGATCACCGGTAAATCAGGATTAATTAATTGCAGATGCAAAATATGTTGCTGGGCTTTAGCAGTATCCCCAGCACGCATCCGCCAGCGCGCAGCAATTGCAGCAAGCCCCCAATTGCGCAAGTTCAACTTAAGCTGCTCTTCGTAAAGTTCTGCTGCTTTACCCGGCTCACCGAGTTGATTCCAATACGTTGCCTTCTCATTTAAAATCGCAGGCTCTGCTTCCTCGACATTCGTGAGTTTGCCCATGACCAATAGCGCTTCGTTGGGCTTATTTAACTGCCCTAGGAGCATGGCTTGTTTGCGTAAAAACACCACTTGTTGTTTGCGCTTACTTAACGGTGTCTGATCAATGGCCCGCTGTAAGGTGAACACTGCACCACTGAGATTGCCTTGCTGCACCTGACAATCAGAAAGTCCGCTGTATGCTAAGGTCCTGGCGGAATCTAACTCAATGGTTTTTTCAAAACACTGCTGGGCTTGAGGCCAGATTTTTTGAGTGAAATAACTTTGCCCAAGATACAGCCAATATTTTGCATTAGAAGGCTCAATCGCCACTGCCTGGCTTAAATGATCTGCTGCGCCTTGGGCATCTTGTTGCATCAAAGCAATGTTGCCCGCAAGCAAATGCACCTGTCCTTGTTTGGGGTCGAGTTCGAGACATTTACTGATATACAGCTGCGAATTTTCTAGATCACCGTTATCAAAATAGAGTTGACCTAAAAACAATTGGCCCGGTGCAAACGCCGGATACTTGTTAACAAGTTTATGGACATGACTAATAAGTCGTCCCAGATCACCCTTACCGTGCTGTTGCATAAACTGCTGACGTAAGGGCTCAAACTTCTGGATGATCTGTTCCATCGTTAACGCTGGCTTATTAACAGGCAACTGTGATCTATCAGAAGGTTTGATCAGCAGTACAGCTGTAATCACCAGCCCGACCCATAGAACAACCGCTAGCACCACGACCCACTGTGATTGAAATTTTTGTTGACTCATGTATACAAGGTATCCACCGACACAACAATTTGCACCTGTAACCCGTATGAAGCAGGGCAAACGCATGTACCGAAAATTGTC
>JAESSU010000059.1 GCA_016763955.1 Phycisphaeraceae bacterium
ATTATTAAGGGACTGTATGAGTAGAACCTATTAAGCTGCTATGGTCATGACCATAGCGAGTTTTTGTTTTGGCGTTATACCGCCGATGGCCATGTTGGGCCGTTCGTTATTGTATGTCCATAGCCACTTTGTGGCTGCATTTTGCACTTCCTCAATCGTTGTGAATATATGTTGGTTCAGCCAGTCATATCGGACCGTTCGGTTGTAGCGTTCGACGTACGCATTTTGTTGCGGATTTCCAGGCTGGATAAACAACAACGTGATGCCATGTTTTTCAGCCCACGCCGCCAATTTATGACTGATGTATTCTGGGCCGTTGTCGGAACGGATGGCACGGGGTTTCCCTCGCCATTCGATTATCTGGTCCAAAGCACGAATGACCCGTTCTGTCGGCAAAGAAAAATCAATATCGATACTCAGTCCTTCCCTGTTAAAATCATCAATCACATTGAAAGCCCTAAAACTTCGACCATCGCTCAGTTGATCATGCATGAAGTCCATCGACCACGTTTGATTGATGGACATTGGCACCGCCAAAGGTTCAGGTTTATCCCGATATAGCCTCTTTTTTGGTTTAATCCTTAAGTTTAGGGCCAATTCACAGTAAATTCGATAAACTCGTTTGTGGTTCCATTTGAAGCCTTTTACATTTCGAAGATACAAAAAACACAGCATAAAACCCCAGTTACGGTTGCGCCGCGTTAAAGCTATTAGCCATTCCGCAATGCGTCCATTTTCAACACTTAGCTTTGGTTGATACCGATAACACGTCTCACTGATCGAGAACGTTGTACAGGCGGAGCGAATGCTTAACAGCCCCTTGCGGACAAATTCTTTAGCCATCTCTCGGCGGCGAGACGGCCTTACCACTTTTTTGCCATGGCTTCTTTCAACACATATTTTTGAATTTGCACTTCGGCGTACATTTTCTTTAGACGTGTGTTTTCAGCTTCAAGTTCTTTCATGCGCCTCATCAACGATGCGTCCATGCCACCATATTTTAGCGCCATGCCTTAGCACGCTTTCCAGAACCCTATAATGGGTTCTGTGGGGCATTTATAAAAGGACGCGCTGCTCATACCGTGTTCGCGGCAAAGGTTCGGAACTGTCGATCCAGCCTCGGCCTGTTTTAAAATAGAGATGATTTGCGCGTCTGAATAACGGGATTGTTTCATTTTGAATCTCCTCAAATAAGTTACGAGAAAATTCTACTCATTTGTACCGCTAATTATTGGGGGCATTACCCACCGCCTAGTATCTGTCTGCCGTCATATAAATTATCAGATAAAACAATCTCTTACTTACTCGTGGAGACAATGTAGATAGTAAAGTTTAGTTTTGCATTGCACTTAAGTAGCGAAGGTGGTTTAGTCATGCCCTTAATGCGATAACTTACAGTTGGTAGTATTGAAAATGCATGGGAGGCGCTTAGATGTTTGATTCTTATTTCAGTAGCTCAATGCCTATGTCGTATGGGCGGGATTTTTCACAGCCCTTGGTAGAGGGGCCGACCCGAGACATGGGCGCGGTCATTGCGGCAGGGACAAGCAAGGCATTTGTGCTGTCTGGCGAAAGTCTCGGGGGAAATGATCCTGAAGCCGTTGTCGTGGCCCTGATGGAAGGGCGCAACAATAACGGGTTAATGGATGACCATTATCAGGGCAATAAGATCGCCTTTGTGTGGAGTGCACCGTTTCCCAGTGGTTTTGTATTCCAATTTTTCCAGTACGACAAAGTGAGCGGCCAAGTTCTTCGGGACATGGAATGCAGCAACGTTGCCGCCGGATGTGCGGCCTATGCATTAAGTTCTGGGTTGGCCCAGCTGGACGGTGAGTTGAGTGTTAGTGCCTTCAATGTGAGAACCAATCAACACATGGTTCTGACGCCAGCTTCCCCAAATGCACCATGGGACACAGAATGGAATGTGCGCTTCTGGCAGGAAGATTTCACCGCCGAGGCCACTGGTATTGACCGTGAAAACGTGTGTTCGATGAACGGTGCTGAGGTTAAGTTTTGGGCCTTTGAGCGTGGTAACGCATTCGTTTTTTCTTTATACAACCCGGAGGAAGCGACTCAGTCTCTAATCGCCGCGTTGAATGAACAAGGCGGTCAAGCGGTGCTGGCTTCAGGCGGGGACCCTAAAAAATCAATCAACCCTAAGGTGCTGCTCTACACTGTTACAGACGTTCAAGAGGATGCTGTTTGTGTTAGTGTCGCATGCTTCTTTATGGGTGAAAAACATAAATCATTGCCTGGTTCTGGGGCTATGACGCTGGCAGGATTCCTAGCTGTAGGTCATCTGGGTGCCAACCCGCCCATGGAGTCCTCGGGCGTGATGCGCTTTTGCATGAAACATCCTTCGGGCGAAGTCTGGGTAATGGCGCACCGGGTTGCGCAGGGGGGTATCCATCAGGTGGTGGCCACCGAATTTATAACCCCCGCAACCATGCTTTTCGATGGATCGTTTGTTCTTCAAGGAGCTGCAGATGATCACGGTTGATAGCGACTGCTGGGGGCATCGGGCGAGTTTTGAGGCGGCGTGCCTTGAGGTTTCACCTCCCGCGGCCCTATCATGGATTAAGACGCTTAAGCATGTGGTTTCGGATCAGGTTCTTCCCCATGCTGTCAAAGTCGATCACACCGCTTCCTATCCCGTTGATGCCATCGCGGCGCTCAGAAAAATTGGGGCTTTTGGGGTCACTGTATCCAGCAAATATGGCGGTCATGGTTTTGGGGATGCCATCGCGGCTTTGACTGTGGAAATCGTTGCTGCGGCCTGTCCATCAACGGCGGCGGTGATGATGTTCCATTATCAAGTTGTCCGCAGGGTTGAAAAGTCCTGCTCGCCTTCTTTGCGTGCGGATGATCTGCAAAAGCTCGCCAGAGTAAACTGGATCGGATCCAGTGCGTGGACCGAATTCGGAGCGGGGGCCGATAAATCGCATCTGACGACTTCCATGAAAACCCAGGACGGCGTTAGCCGGATCACAGGTGCCAAGCACTTTTGCACGGGACTAGAAGGGGCATCACTGATTCACGTCTTGCTTGATGCATCCCCAAATGACGATGTCGCCCAGACATTCGTCCGCGTGCTCGTGGAAAGTCCCGGCGTGGATTGCAGCGAAATCTATCCGCTGCTGGGATTGCGAGGATCATCGACCGGTACTGTGACCCTGACCAATGTCGTTGTCGATGAAAATTCAATCATCGGCAAGGTTGGTCAAGCTGGAGAGATGATGAAGGCTAATCATACTTTTTTCATGAACCCGGGGCTCATCGCCATGGGTGTCGCCCATGCCGCTTTTGTGGAAGCGGCGAACGGAGCCCTTGGTATGTCGCCGGGCGCTCGTGATATATCGGGGTATCAGGCCAGCCGTTTCCGTCTGGTGGAAATGGAGGCGAGCCTATCCAAGCTCTATGCGCTTTCCACAGATGCCATTCACAAAAACCAGGGGAATGCGACCGACTACCTCAAGGTTAAACTGGTTGCCAGTGAAACGGCTGTCAAGGTCGCTGAAGGTGCCCTTCGCATGGCCGGCGGACGCGGTTTTCATGCCGATTGGCCCTATGAACGTCATCTGCGCGATGCCTATGCGACCATTTTGATGGGGCCCGCAAATGAAATCATCAAGGAGCGCTCCGCCGAAGATATTCTGTCCGGCATTGTGGCGTACAGCCAAGCCAATAATAAATTAACCGAGAGGGCATCATGAGTGAAACATCCAAGAAAACCGGTACCAAAGCTAATAAATCGGTGGCAGGCATTCCGCAGCCACAAGAAACTTATGGAGCCGGATACCTTTATCATTATTATCCGCAATATCAGGAATTTGCCCAACGTCTGGCGCAAGTTGGCGGCGAGGTTGATATCTACGAGGTTCTTGGCATCCAGTTCAACGCAGACCCGGACTCGCTGATTCGCTTTGCCGAGGAACTGGCTAAGCCCATCACACTCCATTCCTTTGAGTATTGTCTGGGAAATATTGATTTACCGCCTAAAGATGTTTTTGATCGTATCCAGTTGCTCGCCAATAATTGTAATTCTGTCTATATCGGCGAGCATCTCGCCATTATGGGCACGTCGGATCAGTATATCGGGGGATTTTTACAGCCTCTGGGTACGGATGAACAGACAAAGTTGATGGTTGGAAATCTTAAAAAAATCAAAAAAATCTCCAGCTGCCCACTTTTGATTGAAAACGCATCGCAGTTTTACCGACAACACGGGGGCGTTTCCTTAGGGCGCCAGTTGCGTGAAGTTTCCGAGGCTGCCGATGTTGGTATACTGCTCAGTTTGTCCAACATTTCCATCAGTGACAACTTCCAGCCTCAGGATCGCGAGGCATTCCTTTCCGAATTGCCCTTCGAGCGCGTGCGCCAATTGCATGTGTTTTGCGGCAATACCGATGAGGAGCAGATGCCAGGCATGGAGAAGGCCCGCATGGAACATGAGTGGTCTTATAAAATGATGCACGAGCTCGCCAAGGATCCCGCCATGCGGCCTTCGAGTGTGATTTTCGAATTGGAAACGGGCACGCCTTCGTTGCCTGCTGCTGAGAAACTTCGCGACTACATGAATGAAGCTCGTGCACTGTTCTTTAGTGATAAATCCCAGGCAACCGTTTTAGCAGGAGAGAATAATGCCGCTTCGTGAAACTCAAGTTTTCCTCACCCGTTATATGCGTGAGCCCATCTTTCGTGAACAATGGAAGGGCGGGGGAAAAGAGGCTCTTCAAACTGAAATCGGGCTGACGGCCCAGGATTTGGATATGTTGAGCAGCATTCCTATTGAGGACATGGACCTCGCCGCAGATGGCTTGCGCGATGACCGGCTCAAAAAACGCCAGTCTGAATTTAGGTACTTCCTCGAATTTCTCGGCCAATATATGCAGGAGGATAATTTCCTCAAAGCCTTTGATGCTACCTATACAGGGGGCTGGCAGAGGCGATCGATTGAAATTGATTGGTTTTTGGCATTCGCCACCAAATTCATTTCCGCTAACGGTTTGCCGGATTATCTACAGACATTGCTTCGGTTTTGTTATCACTACACCAAAATTGCCACGGCACCAGAGATTATCAGCGAAAATACCGTACTTAATCCGAGCGAGGCTGGGGTGGAGCCTTATCACATGGTACGGCTGCGTCAGCCATATTGTGTCGAGGCTTTTCGCTACGATGCTTATGGCCTTTCCCAAACCGGAGCTCAGCCCAATATGATTCCGGAGCTTGACCTGAACCAGTTGTTGATGGTGAAAAATTATAAATATCACAACCGCTCGATTATCTGGCGTATGCGCGACTTACCTCCATTTGTAGCAGTTCTTGCGGATGGACCGAAAATGGTTAGCAGTCTTATCGGGCTCTATGACACCGTTACCTATCCTGAAATTGTAGCGGAACTTCTCAATTTTCACGATGAAGGGATAATTGAGTTTTTGCCACCTTCACACCACCTTGCTTAGCGTGTATTTATTTTTAAATTCAAGGGAGTAAAGATAATGTCGATGTATAATATGCCGCCCTGGGGGCCAAATATGATGGCTGCGAAGCCTGCTGCCAACTGGGGCCCGGACATGATGGCTATGAAGAGGGCTGCTGCGTTTGGCCCGGACATGATGGCTATGAAGAGGGCTGCTGCGTTTGGCCCGGACATGATGGCCATGAAGAGGGCTGCTGCGTTTGGCCCGGACATGATGGCCATGAAGAATGACGCTGCATTTGGCCCGGACATGATGGCCATGAAGAGGGCTGCTGCGTTTGGCCCGGACATGATGGC
>JAESSU010000060.1 GCA_016763955.1 Phycisphaeraceae bacterium
CTTCGCCGCGAGCATCTTGAATCGCACTTTCCTTTTGTTGAAGTGCATTGATCACTTCATGGAACTTATCGGAGACTTCACTTTTAGTCGGCGGATGGATCGAAGTGATCCCCACGAAGGTGACTTCCATGCCAAGCTTCATAGCATCTGCTGCGATGACTTGCTTAAGTGCAGCAGCACCGGCTTCACGCCCTTTAGCTAACAGGTAGTCAACATTATGTGTGGCAAAATATTTATTCACATGACGGTCAGCCATATTTTCCAACAGTTTTTCGGGGTTATCCGCTGAGGTTGCATAGTCTTCTAAACGCTCAGCAAGGATACGATATTGAACCACCACCTCAGCAGGAAGAAGTCCCACGCCTGAGTTAGATTGTTTGAGTGTCGTCGAGTTGAGGACATCTGTATCATGGCTAGCATGTGTTGGTGCGGTGACCATGTAACGTTCCTGATCCACGGAGTGTTGATTGGTCCAGAGAATCGGGATATTTTCATCGGTGCGGTTACGGACTGAGCCGACATAGATTTGCTGCACACGTTCGACATCAAATTTTTGAGCCGTACCTAGTGGCCATGGGCATTTAAGATGCAGCCCAGGCTTAGCAGGCTCGCCGGTAATCGCACCATTGGTCAAGATCAATGCCATTTGATGCGGCTGAACCACAACCAATGATGAACTTAACCAGACGACGAGGACCCCTAAAGCAAATAGGGGTAGGACTGCTTTACTTAAGTCTTTATAAAACCAACTGGTGGTGATTTCAAAACCAAATTGGTAGTTGACGGTTTCGCTGACAATTGATGCCAAGCTCTTAGGTGCGGTGAGCATCCCAAGCACGCGGCTGTCAAATGCGGGGCGACCGACTTCGCCTTTTTTGCGTGGTCGATAAGCACCAAGCATAAAGGTCACCAAAATTTCCAAACCGATAAAGAACATGATGCCGGGGATCACAATGGCCATGGTTCCCATGATGACAACCGACTCGGAAGTCAGAACCACCACAGCACCGACCACGCCGAGGATGGCAATCACAAAGTTCCCCATTAGGTAACTTGCACCACCACGCAGTAGCTTCCACTCTTTGACACTGGTCATGCCCGAAACATAACGGCCTACCGCAAAAGATAGGAACGCGATGCCCGCACAAAGAAATAGCAACACAGTCGGGTTGGCTTCTTTATTAAGCACATCGACCGTTTCACCCATCAGGGCTTTATTCGCAGTAAAGTAGTAACCGCCGACACCTAATAGATAGAGTGCCACCAGCAAACTGACAATATTAAGCCCCCACTTTTGGAGTTTCTCTAAGCGACGACGAGCCAGATCCAAATCATCTGCTTGCTCTTCAAACATGGCGGCGGCTTGCTGATCCTGATGAATCAACTGTTCAGCCTCCAATGCTTCAACGCGCTCAATGCGATGCTGGTTATACAGCAAGCATAGGACGATCCAAATCGGGATACCACCAACGAAATACCACGTGGCAGCATTGAGTGCAGGTGATCCTGCCCACAGGCCAACCAAGGCAACCGCGATGCTCAAAACAACCTGAACCACCAGCCCGACAATCGCTGCTGTCGTGGCACGGCGGTATGTTTGTTGGTCGTGTGCCATGCTCTATACAACTCCAAGGAGATCTTGATTCTGTCTTCAAAGCTCAAGGCGAAAAAATATAACGCCTTGACCTCACTCATTTAGTCATTTGCTTTGCGAGCCTCATCACGTCTTAAAAAATACGACACAACTCAGCACAAATACAAATGTCCTGCTCTTTCTTCGCAGTCAAGCGACCATTTGTTCACCCTCTATCACTTTTTTTTTACACGGATGTCAGAAAATTAATCCTCAAGCGAACCTTCCATAGCCTTGCTGCGTAAGATTGCAGTAAACGTGCGCCAATAAATTCACAGCCCTCGGAAAGCCCCGGCCCCCGGCCCCCGGGAAAACCGGAAAACCACGGAAGCCCAACTGATGCTCCAACAAATCTGGACCATTGCCCGCAATACCTTCATTGAAAGTATCCGCCAACCCATTTTTGTGGTCGTTATGTTCATTGCCACCTTGGCCATGCTCCTCAACCCGTCACTTGCAGCCTATACCCTGGAAAATGACAACAAAATGCTCATCGACATGGGCCTGTCCACACTGTTTATTGTCGGACTCTTCTTGGGTGCTTTCACCGCGACGGGCGTCGTCAGCTCGGAAATCGAAAACAAAACCGCACTCACCGTCATTAGTAAACCCGTCTCCCGCCCGATCTTCATTCTCGGTAAATATGTGGGCGTGAGCGGCGCACTGGCACTGGCTTATTGGACCTTGACCGTCATCTACCTCATGACCGTTCGACATAAAGTCATGCAAACCGCATCCGACCCATTCGATGGCCCGGTCATTATCTTTGGACTTGGTTTTGGTATTCTGGCAATACTCGTAGCCACACTAGGCAACTATTTTTACAACTGGGTCTTCACCTCAGCCGTCACCCGTTTGATGTGTGTGTTTCTGACTATAGGTTATGCGTTGGTTCTGCTCATCGATAAGCAGTGGCACTTTCAAAATCCGATGATTGACATTGATCCGCAACTACTCATTGGCTTATTGCTGGTGCTTATGGCTGTTATTGTGTTATGCTCCGTCGCAATTGTCGCTTCCACACGACTCGGCCAACTGATGACCTTAATGGTCTGCTTAGGTGTCTTTCTACTAGGAATCATGAGTCAAAACATCCTAGGCACTTGGGCCAACGACTACTGGTGGGCTGATGTGGTCTATCGCATCACACCCAACCTCCAGTTTCTCTGGCCAGCCGATGCCATCAGCCAAGAACATGACTTCACTGGCACATACGTCATGCTCGTGACAAGTTATTCAGCATTAATGATCTGCTCAATGTTAGGCCTTGCCATCGCACTCTTCCAAACCCGCGAAATCGGCTAACCCCCCCGAACTTCCCGAAAATCCCGGCCCCCGGAAGTTTCCTCTGGTGTTAAGCAACCTTTTGGACAAAGCCCAATGCTAAGGCTCTGCGAAGCATGGGATCAGCCCGCTTATCCTGCATAACCACTTCTATCTAGATTAGCGGCCTTGAATTTCCCACTCTAAATATCTGATCAAAAACGTTGCCTGTACAAAGACTTAGATCATCGTTCGAGTTAACCCGTTCCCATTTTATGCCGATATAACTGGACAAAGCGACAGTCATAACGTGTATTTCTATCTGTAGACCCTATCCGTAACCAGGACCGATAAGTTTGACGCAGACTGCAACACAACCCATCAAAGAGTCCACCGTGATGCCCAACGCCCCCATGCATCACCAAGAACCTGCAATCCCAATCGACCTGAATATCAAAACCGACGACTTGCATCCCCCCAAAGGACTCACGGAGATTGCCTACCGACGTTTATCGATTCTCCTAAGCATCGATAAGCTGCAAAAACTTCGAGAGCCCTATGAGGGTGATGAAAATGTCCCCGCTATTATTGCAAGTGAAATCGCTCGGCAGACACGTGAGCTTAAACGATTACCCACAGATGAAATTGCCCACAAGACCCTAGAGAAACTCAACAAAAAATTACATGACCTGCAAAATCCACCCAAAGCCCCCGCTACAGTAGACAAAGCAGCCGAAGAAAACGATGAAGATTTAGACGACTTTATTGAAGACGAAACCGACGAACTTGCTGAGGAAGATATTGATGAAAGCGAAGTTGAACAAACGCTTGCCCAAGCAGATGAGGGGAAACCCCAACCTGTTGACCACAAGCCCGTGGACCTGTCAGACTTGGATCAATTACAATTTGACGTTTTACAATGGGGTATCAAACAAAGCTGTCTATTTCTCGAGCGCAATCAACTCACCCAAAGCCTCCTAGAAGCAGGTGCCCGATGCTTGAAGCACGAACGGCTTTACGGCATCTTCGATGAGTCTCGACTAAATCCACAATTCCTCTATGGCTCGACGACCTACCATGCGACCCTTGATAGTTTCGCAAGCGCATGCAAAACTAAAAGTGATGGACTTAATCAACTCCTTAAGCAGATCGCCACCCCTAAAAATAAAAAGAAAATCTCAGAGGAAGAACTCGCAATCCAATGCGAAATTAAACGCCTAGATGATCTGCAACATGCCATCGGTAATGAGATCAAAGATATCACACGCGAAATGGTCAATGAATTCTGGCGAATCTATACAGAAGCCGCTGTAATCCTTGCTGACGAAAAAGTCTCCCGCGATGACGAACCCTACCTCCGTGCATTTTTACGCTATGGCATGATCGGCCAAGCCAACTGGCTACTCTCAAAAGAAGTCTCCATGTTCCTGCTTGATCAATGCAACCATGCCAAACGCGAATGGGACCCTCACCTCCAAGCGACCCATGTCCTCTATACCGATGAATACATCCACATGGTCAGCCAAGGCATGATCACACCGGCAATGGACGAAGAACTCGAACTCAACGAAAAAGGTTCCGATGCGTGGAAAGTCGAGAAAATCTGGCGACGTATTGTCTATGGCAAAATCATCGAAGCATCACTGAATCAAACCTTGGAAAATCTACACAGCGAAATGCAAACAAGCCAAGCTGACCTAGAAAAAATCGAAACTAAAATCGGCAAGCTCAATCCCAAAAAATCAACCTTCAAACAAAAAAAATTGGAAATGCAAGAGCAAATCCAAAACAGCAAAGTCGCGATCACACGCTTGCAGAAAAATATCGACCACATCGAAATTAAACTTCTGCCCAATGAACAAACCACCGTCAGTGAAGCCCATGCACGCATGGGTAAATTAACGCCCATGACACCGGAGGTACTTGCTAGACGTGAAGCCAAAGGAATCCGAAAAGGTTGCAAGCTTTGCGCCAAACTCAAAGAACCCTTCCTGCCGTTTGTCCTGCGTGACAAGTACAAACCGGGGGGCATGATCAGTGACCGAGCAACCGTGACCCAACAAATTCAAGAAATTGAAAATTTGGACCCCAGTCTTTTCACCGACATTCTCATCCCTGCAAAAAAAGCAGCCAATCGAATCTACTTACGAAGCTGCCCGTATGTCGTGTTGACCCCTGCATTAGGGCAAATGGGCTTTGCACTTAATCCACGCGGCGGCCCGGATGTCGGACGTTTATTCATCCCAATGCTCAATGCACGGCCGGGTATGCTCGACCGCATGTGTTACGATATTTTTTCGGACTTCCGTTATGACACTTCCAAACAAAGTGCTGGCGTGGACCTGCTTACCAGCGACACACTCGTCGCAACCTATGCCAACGCACGTTGGGCATACCGCAAAAAGAACAAGGAAATCCGTAAAAAAGCAGCCATGTACAATGATGAAAGCGACCGCAATAACTGGCGCCGTCACTACATCCTCTACATGACCTCAGCAATGGAGGGTGGCAAGAAACTCTTCTTCAAATGCCCTGAAGTCTACGAAGCTGTCATCAAATACATGCAATTACCCGAAGGTGTCCAACGCTTGCAAGCCAACTAAAGCAGGCGCCATTCAACGAGCATATTTCAAAGCCTCTGCAAGCACTTCACACAGGCCAACGACACGTGGTGTCGCAGCTATTAAGATTCCAATGCCTAACCGCCCGGTCCAACTCATAAAAAAACAGCACACCGCGTAAACGGCCTGCTGTTTCAAGTACTGCCAGAATGATTCGAAAAAACTCAGCCTGGACCCAAAATTGTGTCCTGCGACGTTATACCGCTTCGCCGCCGCGTTCGCCGGTGCGGATGCGGATACACTGATCCATTGGCAAAACAAATATCTTGCCATCACCAATGCGTCCGCCATCATCCTTGCGAGCCGCCTGAATGATCGCATCAATGGCAGGCTCAACAAAGGCATCGTTGATCGCAACCTCAAGACGAATCTTAGGCAATAAGACAGGCGTAATCGACTGACCACGATACAAGTCAATGTCCTGCTGCTGGCCATGGCCTGTCACACGCGAAACGGTGACGCGGCTGATATCGCAGTCGATGAGCGCTTGACGTACGGCATCAAGTTTTTCAGGTTGAATAATGGCGATAATAAGTTTCATATCAAATCCTTTACAAGTGGATTAGCTGTGAATGCGAAAATAAAACGAGTCTCAAAATTCCCAGCGAGGATCAGTTCAGGTTAAGCAGACCGTAGCCATGTTCACCATGCTGGTCATGATCCATGCCCGCCATTTCGCCATGATCGCCAAGCTTTAAGCCCAACGTTTTATCGACAATCACCAGTAAGATCCACGTCACCACGCCTGAGTATGCGGCACTGACAAATACGCCTTCAAGCTGATACCAAAACTGTGTCGCTATGCCATGCTCAGGAATATCACGCATAAAGAACGTCAAACACAACGCGCCCACAATGCCCGCAACGCCGTGAATGCCAAAGACGTCTAGCGTATCGTCATAGCCGAGCTTCGATTTGAGAATGACCGCCAGGTAACAAATCATTGCACCTAGTAAGCCTAATGCCATCGCCCCCACAGGATGCACAGCACCTGCAGCAGGTGTGATCGCGACCAAACCTGCAAGCATGCCAGAGACAAAACCAAGACTCGTTGCCTTTTTAAGCTGCCAGCCTTCAATGATCATCCAAACCAACGCGCCCGTGGCTGCTGCGATTTGAGTCATTGCTAATGCTTGAGCTGTCACTAGGCCTGAGGAAACACTCGAGCCTGCATTAAATCCGAACCAGCCAACCCATAAAAATCCTGCGCCCATCAACGTCATAACCAGATTGTTTGGATGCATTGCAGTCTTGGGATAGCCACGTCGTGGGCCGAGGTAGATTGCAGCGACTAGACCTGCTACACCTGCTGAGATGTGAATGACGGTGCCGCCCGCAAAATCAATTGCACGGCCGGTGAGAAAACCACCGCCCCAAATCCAGTGAGCGAGCGGGTTGTAGATGCACAAGCTCCAGAGCGCGATAAACACGCAGTAGCCACGAAAGCGAACCCGTTCAGCAAACGCGCCCGCAATCAGTGCAGGCGTGATGATCGCGAACTTACCTTGGAACATCGCAAACACCAATTCCGGGATATTACAATCAGGCATGATATTACTATCCACACCCATGAGCATGAATTTGTCCCAATCCCAACCGATGATGCCCCCGATATCATTGACCACTAAATGCGTTGTGCCGAAGGTCATTGCATAACCACAGACCGCCCAGATCACGCCGATGATTGCCATCGCCGCAAAGGAGTGCATCATGGTGCCTACGACATTTTTGGTTCGCACCAGTCCGCCATAGAACATCGCTAGCCCTGGGATCATCATAAGCACCAATCCGGTACTGATGAGCATCCAGACGGTGGTTGCATGGTCGATGGGGGTCTCACTCGCTGCTGCGTCGCTGGCGACTTGAGCGACATCAGTGACTGCTGCGATGTCTTGCGCCCATGCTTGTGAAGCTAGGAGCCCAAATAATGCCAGTCCTGACATCCGACTGATGGTTTTACGCCAGCCTTTGCCAATAAAGTTAGATTGTCCGATCAAATTCATTCTCCTCGTGCCAAAAGTATCTTCTGAGAGACGCTTAATATGCTTACATTTTCGATTCTGTCAAGTTTAATCTTACGCACCAAGGCCAATAGATGCTTAAAAAAGCTACATCTATTTCAAGGCCGCATTAAAAAATAGGCATTAGAAGTCGATAGATTGGAATTGATATGCAAAAACAGCCCTCCTCTTAAATGAAGAGCTTTTATTTTGAATCGAAACACCGACCAAAACCAATCCTGATACTTATAAAATGTGTTATTAATGAAACTTACGAAGACACGGGCAGACTGCTAGTTGATACATAGAAATTTTCTAGCACGTTCTGCCAGTCATTTAGAGATTTCACCGCGATAAAGGCTAGGCGAACCGACTCGGGAGTGGGATGATGGGCTGAGAACTTGATGCCGAACTTGCGCATCATCATGGAGGCCATGCGTTCACCGTGGAGTTTTTGCGATAGCCCAAAATGTTCGAGCAAGACATGGCGTTGCTGATCGAGAGTCGGGGCTAATTGGGCAGAGTCTGCATTGGGGTTAGCCATTAGGGCGCGGGCCTGCTGGAAGATCCAAGGATTGCCAATGCAGCCACGGGCGACGCTAACGATGTCCACACCGGTTTGCTGGATCATGCGAAAAATATCCTGAGCCTCCCAGATATCGCCGGATCCACCGATAATAAAATTCGGGGTTTGGCCATATTGATCCACCAATTCTTTGAGAAATGACCAACGAGATGGCCCGTTGTATTTTTGGTCCACCGACCGGCCATGCACCACCGCCCCGGCATAACCTAGATCAATCACTGCTTGGAAGATGCGATAAAAGTTCGCAGCAGATTCAGGCGTTTCATCAGTCGCTCGGCGGAGTTTCACCGTGCAAGGCACATCATCACCGACGGCTTGCCGAGCAGATTTAAGAATATCGATTGCCGCATCGGGCTCTTGAAGCAGGTGTCCGCCACGGGCTTTTTTACGAATTTTTTTGACCGGGCAAGCCAGATTAACATCAATAATGTCATACCCTAAACCCACAAGAATCTTGCAGCCTTGGGCAATATCATCGGGGTGAGACCCCATCAACTGACCCGTAATTAAGTGGTCTTCTGGGTCTATTTCAGCAGCTTTAAGGCCTTTACCGCCATTAATCAAGAACTGATCAAGCATCGCTTCAGTGACACACATCGGGCATCCATGCTTGCGAGCCACCATCCGCATTGCCGTGTCTGAATAGCCTGCTAAGCCCGCTTGAAAGAAGGGCGCATCGATTGTCAGCTTGCCGATTTGGATCATGCAAGGCATTATATACTCATTGCGTATCATTTTGTCCGAGACGAAAACGATTTGGCATCTTAAAACAAGCTTCCGGGATGCCGCGAATATAAGCCATAGGACAAGTTCGATGACGAGGGGTATAGTATGTATTCCAAGTCGAGATTGGCTTCAACGTAGAAGGAATACAGTTACATGACGTATCTTGCACACAGACTGCTATGCCTCACCCTACTGACTGGCTTCACAATGTTTGCTGGCTGCAAGTCAGCCTCCGCCCCTAGCCCCGGCCCCGGCCCCGGCCCTGAAAATTCTAAGACAGCGACTCAAGAAATTCAGATCCCCACACCTGACCCTGAATCTGTTGCAATCGAATCTGACACAACAGATATGCCGATCCAAATCACCGCCCCTACCGTGGAGCCTGCAATTGAAGCAGCCGATACGATCGAGCCTGCTGCTGTGGAAGCTCCCCAAGCACCCCCGCCACTATGGTCATTAAAATACCCTAAAGACCCAGATGCTTTTGCAGGCGATTTGGATATCACCGTCATCCAAAACAAAAAGACGCTCAATCTCACCAACCACACAGTACAGACTTATAATCAGGTGCAAGTTTGGGTGAACCAGCGTTATGTCGTTCGCGTACCTAGCATTGCCGTAGGGCAGACGACAACCATCTCGCTTAAAGGCCTAATGAATCAATATGGCGAAAAGTACCCTACACCGGGTATCTTCCGCCCTGACCGATCCTTTCCCGCGTTACTGGTCGAACTCGTCGAACCTGACCAAAATAAACGCTACCGTTTGATTGTTCAAAAAACACACAGTCAGTTTTAATTTCGAATCACTCCAAACTCAGGAGACTTCCCATGGATTCACTGGAATTGTGGAGACGTTATCGTAAGTACCTTTGTGAATGCTCTAGCGTGGGCATGAAGCTCGATATTTCACGCGTGGACTTTCCTAGCACATTCTTCAACGATCACGAAGAAAAGATGCAGGCAGCCTACAAAGACATGCGGGGTCTAGAAGCTGGCGATATTGCCAACCCTGACGAACAACGCATGGTCGGCCACTACTGGCTGCGCACACCGCACCTAGCCCCCAATGACGAAATCGCCCATGAGATCGAAGCGACCGTGCTTCGCATTAAAGCGTTTGCAACCCAAGTTCACGACCGTGAAATTACTCCGCCCGAGTCTTCCCGCTTCACCGACATGCTGTTAATCGGCATCGGCGGTTCTGCGCTAGGCCCCCAACTCATCGCGGATGCACTAGGGACCAAACGTGACAAAATGGCGGTGCATTTCCTTGACAACACCGACCCTGATGGCTTTGACCGCGTAATTGCTGAGCTAGGGGCACGTCTAAAAAGTACATTGGTCATCGTCATCTCCAAGTCCGGCGGGACCAAAGAAACCCGCAACGGCATGCTCGAAGTCCAACACGCTTTTAAAACCAAAGACCTAGCGTTTAACAAGCACGCCATTGCCATCACATCCGATGGCTCACGGCTAGACGAAACAGCCAAAACTCAACAATGGATCGACATCTTCCCCATGTGGGATTGGGTCGGCGGTCGCACGAGTATCCTCTCAGCAGTGGGCTTACTCCCTGCTGCATTGCAAGGCATCGACATCGACTTGCTCCTGCAAGGTGCTGCGGAAATGGACAAAACCACCCGCGTCGAAGACACCAAGAAAAATCCTGCTGCACGCCTAGCACTGATGTGGCTTCACGCTACAGGTGGTGTCGGCGCTAAAGACATGGTGATCCTGCCTTATAAGGATCGCTTGTTACTGATGTCCCGCTATCTCCAACAATTGGTCATGGAATCACTGGGCAAAGAATTCGACCTAGATGGCAATCAAGTCAACCAAGGTATCGCAGTCTATGGCAACAAAGGCTCCACCGACCAACATGCCTACGTCCAACAACTACGCGAAGGCGTCAACAACTTCTTTGCCACCTTCATCGTCGTCCTCCAAGACCGCGCGCCCAACATTGCCAAGGTCGTCCCCGATGTCGAAGAAGGCATCACCAGCGGTGACTACCTCAACGGATTTTGGCAAGGCACACGCACGGCACTGTCGGAAAAAGGTCGCGACTCAATCACCATCACATTCAAAAAACTCGATGCCGCAGCTGTCGGATCATTGATCGCTTTATACGAACGTGCCGTGGGCTTATATGCTTCACTGGTGAACATCAATGCCTACCACCAACCCGGTGTCGAAGCAGGTAAAAAAGCAGCGACCACCGTGCTAGAACTTCAAGGCAAGGTCGTTGACTGGCTCAAAGAAACCAAAGAAATTCTCACCATTGAGCAAATTGCAGACAAGATGGGACTCCCCCACGAAGTCGAAACACTCTTCCACATTCTTGAACACATGGCAGTCAACAAACGAGGCATCGTCAAAAGCCGCGGACGCTTCCGCTACAAAGTCTAACCCCCCCCCGGAAGCCCCGGAAGTTTTCCGAAAGCTTTTGGATAAGCTCCTCTGGTAAATTTCATTGGAGGTATCAGGGCTAAGACGACAATCACATCAACTTGACGCGGGAATCTGACTTTTCAGGTTCCCGCGTTTTTTATATGTCCCCCAAACACCGGATTTAAGACTCGGACAAGCAAGCTCTCTATGTTGATCCCCAATTTACTCACAATCCAACTGAGCCTAAAGTTGCATAAACAGGCCTCTTTGCTACAATGCTTGGCTCGATTGTAATTAAACTGCATCCAGAAAGAAGACTGATATGCCTAAACTTAAGTCACATAAAGGCCTTATGAAACGAATCCGAGTCACAGCCAGTGGCAAAGTGAAGTTTAAAAAAGCGTTCGCAGGACACCTGATGAGCCATAAATCGGGTAAAAAGTGCCGCCACCTGAAACTTAGTAGCTTTGCTTCTAAGGCAGACATGAGCCGCCTTTCTGCGATGCTCCATCGTCCGCTTAAGCCTAGTAATGCGGTGCGAGTCGCTCCAGTTGAAACTGAAGCTGACACCGCTGCTACAGAATAAATTTGTTAATCAGACAACCATCGTGTGTTGTCTAATTGTATCGCACTGCAAGCCGGGCAAAGTATCAGCAAGTAGTTGATCCCCGCCATTGCGTGAACCTAAGAGGAGTTTTTCATGCCCAGAGCACAAAAAGGCGCCGCTCGTCGCCAATCTAAAGTTCGATGGTTTAAACAGGCTAAAGGTAATCGTGGCTCACGCAGCCGCGCTTGGCGTACCGTTAAGCAGACGGTTCTGCGTTCTGGCGTGTATGCAACCCGCGACCGTAA
>JAESSU010000061.1 GCA_016763955.1 Phycisphaeraceae bacterium
AGCGAAAGTCAGTGCTGTGGGAAGTAGCGACCGGCTTGGTTTGGCGGTCACATCCATGAAGCAAAACAAGGACACAGAATAACAGACAATTTAAACGTAACATGGGGTCATGCTACGAGGATTGATCAAATGCTGCAACAGATAATCAGAGTTTAAGGTAATGCGATCCTACAGGTTCGCTAGGGAGCTTCTATGAGGCTTGCAATTTATTGACTGTCAGCAGATTGCTCGTCTACTTTATCAGGTGTTTGCTGCGAACTAGGGGCTTGGGGTTCTTCGATTTCAATCGGATCGATGGCAATTTCATCCGGGCTGGTCTGTTCACTGGATTGGCGAAGCAGTTGGTAAATGACGGTATTAGCACAGTAGAAAAAGCTTCCCGTGTAAGCACCAATCAGTGATACGAGGAAGAAACTCCAGACCCATATCATGCCCGCAGTGACCTTGCCGGTGAAGCCCAGCCCCGCGACCCAGTTAAAGCTGTAGAGCAATTGTCCAAGCCGAGGCGTGGGCATGATGGCATTCCAACGAGACCCTTCATCAACCATTTGAGCAAAGACCCCCATCCCCACGAGTTGATGGGTAATGCTCAAGGTCAGATAGATCAAGCCCCCGAAAAACAAGTAGCCCACTGCACCGTAAACCAGCGAAAGCATGGTGTAGAAAAACCAATGCCACGGGCGTGCAACCAGATAACCAAAACAGCGGGAGACGACATCAAAACTGTCCGTCCCTTCCATCACCAAAGCGGGATAGAACATGGGGTAGGTTGCCATCGTAAAGACCAGCAAAATGGTAATGCCAAAGCCCAATAGCAGTGCCACAAAAAACAGAAACCCGCCAAGGATATCCAACCCCGGTAGATTAAAGAACACCAACCCGCCGAGCATTAACAGTAACCCTAGAACACTAATCATGATCACAGGCATCAGAGGTGTCAGTACAAACCAGAGGTAGCGTCGTAACACAAAACGAATCGATGCCATGACCGGCGTGTGAGCGGAGCCGGCAGCATCCACCGCGGCAAGTCTTGCAAGTATCCCACCAAAGAAGGACACAATTAAGAGCATGCAAACACTTAGTAATGACAGGAATCCGGGATACGTGCCATAAAGCCATGACGGGAGTGTGTAAAGCATCTCACGCAATGCACCGACGACCGTATCGGACGATTTTTGCGACCTATCAAGGATATGACTAAACCCAAATCTAAAACCAATGGCAGACTGAACCAATTGGTCAAAGGCATTGACCTTAAATTCAAATGTTGCCCGAAAAATACCCATCGGTTCAAGCTCGGTGAGCTTGTTTAACGCATTTCGACGTTTTTGCGCAACACGTTTAAGATTCTCTGCAAGCCGCTCACTCACTTGGGATTGATCTGCCCCGCTTTGAATTTGAGCTACTGCTTTGCCTTGCACACTGTCGTAAAGCTTGTCAAAATGCTCACCGACTAATGCTCGGCTTAACATGTACTTGTTGGGCTTGGATAAAACTTTTTCGATGACTTGAGTATTTAAATCCGCAAGATACGCGCTACGCAAAATTTCCTGCAATCGACCATCTCGACTGCCGATCTGATCCTTTTTCCAAGCCTTAAAATCAGACTGGCTCATCCTGCCAAACGCAGAGACTTCGCCGGGAATCGCTTGGGGGCCCCAGATGACATCCAGGCCATGACCCAGGACGAAGAGCAAAATCAACATCACCAAAGCAACTGCGAGTTTGCTCGGACGAATAGCCATGCGAAATGTTTTAAAAATCGCAAGCCATGGGAACAATTGCGCCCATGCCACCTGATCCACTCGTACCGGCTTTTTAGAGTCTGTCATGTATGGTCTCTATACCTAAGATGAAGCAATATCGATCTGAACTCAAACAGCGTTATCGACTTTGGACACAGTCGTAGGATCGAGCCCTTGCTCAATGGCTGTGATTTTAGAAACACGCCGAGCATGACGGCCTCCATCAAAAGACGTGTTCACCCAGGCATCAATGATCTGTTCAATCGCGCGTTTACCGAGCATGTCTGCTGAAAGACATAGTACGTTAGCGTTATTGTGCTGACGACAGACCCGAGCGCCAATTTCATCGTGAACCAATGCCGCGCGAACGCCTGCAACTTTGTTTGCTGCAATGCTCATGCCGATACCACTTCCGCAGAGTAGGATTCCTCCCTCGACAACGCCATCCGCCACCGCTTTAGCCACGGGGTAAGCCTGATCAGGATAGTCACAACTACTCGACTCACAGGCAACGCCCAAGGCATGAACTTCATGGCCTTTGCCTTTGAGCTGTTCGATGATCTGTAAGACGACTTCATTGGCACGGTGATCTGCACCTACTGCAATTTTCATATTTGTTGCTCCTTGAGGCGTTGAACTAAACGCCGTCTGATAACTTCTGCACAACGAGCATACGTTGTCACATCCGAGCCATAAGGATCAGCAATATCCCCTGCTGGATCCAATAATTCGACCTTGTGTCGTGCATCAGGCAATAGTGCCAAGACACTTTGCTGATGCGACTGAGTCATACAATATACCACGTCTGCATTTTGAATCATCTGTGCAGACAAACTTCGAGATCGATGCAAACTCAAATCCAACCCCATCTGCTGGACCACTTGCTGAGCCTGGGGCGTTGCAGGCATGCCCGAATTAGCAGACGTCCCAGCGGATAACACCCGGATTCCTGCATCTTCAAGCTTATCGACTGCAATGCCTTTTTCTTCAGCTAAAACTTTGCGTGCTAACACATCAGCCATCGGTGAACGGCAGGTATTGCCACTACAAACCAACAACATCGTCCATTGGAGCATCCGACGAATCGTCGGCTCGTCATACACACCTTCACGTTCAACTAAAAAGTCTGCTGACCCATTAGGATTTTCCGTCACACGAACGACCGTTGAAGAACGTGAATAAATGCAATCGCCCCCATCTATTATACAGGCAACATCTTGGCCCTCTAACGATGTAATCACATCATCAGCAGACTTAGGCGGAGACTGACCACGGAGATTAGCACTACTTGCCACCACCGGCCCGCCAGCGGTGCGGTGATTAAGCAGCACATTGGCCATCGGGTGATCCGGGCATCGAAGCCCCACAGTATTATTGTGATAAATCCGGTCAGCTTTGTCTAAATCGATCCCCAACTGCTCACATTTTTGAGCAATCGTTTCATCGCTAACCTTTAGCACCAACGTCACCGGCCCGGGGAACACACGTCGAATCAGACGGCTTAACATGGGGCTCGATAAATCGACATACCGCCCTGCTTCATCTGGACTTCCCATGTGGATTGCAAACGGAACCGCGCCGGGGCGACTCTTAAGTGACACCAATTTTTTATAGCCTTCATCATGGGTCGCCA
>JAESSU010000062.1 GCA_016763955.1 Phycisphaeraceae bacterium
GCCGGGTTGATCTCCATGATTTACCGTATGTTTACGTATGTTTACGTTTACGCCCGCGCACACACGTCCACGTACGTAAATTGTATCTCGCGTACGCGGTGCAGCCGCGGCAGAGTATATAACTACCCGTCAGAAAACTACCGGGCTAAGTTTTACCTGCTTTGAAGGTTTTCTGGAGGTACTCGCGGCTGGACGTTATTGGAGAATCCAACTAGCACCGCGGGGAACGATCGTATTTGAACGTGGTGGTTTGGGTGTTATCTAGCATTTGTCACTATCTGCCGATACAATATGGCAGATCACGCTTCGGAGTTGCTCAAAGAGCGCGACATGTACCACAAATCAACAGCAATACTCCCAGGCGATTCTCTTCGCGAGGAGTACGAAAAAATTTGCATCGACGTACTAATCCGCCAGATCGTTTCGCTCGGCGATATCGCCGCCTACAGGTTCGACTTCGCGCATCTCTCCCCGGCCTCTGCTATCTACATCTCAAGGACTACGGCGTCGTCGAGGCCCACACTATCGCGACAACCGCCAGGAACCAATGGGCCTGGGCGAACCAGCCGAACCACCCGTCCTATCATTTATTCGGAGGCGACAGCCCGATTGCTGCAGACGTTCGGGCGTGGGCAACGCGGACATCGCAAACATCGCGGGCAACGCAAACATCGCAACCGAAAACAAAAACAAAAACGCAAGAAGACACTTACGTACGTGGGATCATCGAGGCGGAATCACCCGACGAATGTCAGAGTCTGGGTCACTGGATATGCGCGATAGCGGCCAGCCGGCTCGGCGACGAGTGGCTCTACTACCGAGCCCCAACCGGGCAGGAAAGCGCGGTCTGGCTCATGTTCTGCCGGCCAGAGGGCCGTCCGGCGCCCGACCCCGGCAAAGAGCTGGTGTATGTACCGGGAATACTGGAGAATGCGGACCTCAGAGATCCCGCATCGGCGCTTTACTCATTCTTGGCGAAACACTTCGGCGCGGTCACCGAAACATAGTGCGATGGTACCACTGTGATATCCGCCGGCCCTGTTGTGGCCCATTTCAACCAGGGACTGCTCTGCGGTTGGAATGTCGAACGCAAGAGAACAGACGACGATTCTAACGTGTAAGATGCTGGCTTGACAGTTTTTCTATACTGCTCGCCGATCTCGCAAGAAATAGTACAAATTGAACCAACGACCATATGAAATAGTAGAATGAACCAATGGCGCGGTCGAAGTGCATACGGTGCGCGACCGCACAGTGTAAGTGTCGGAGAATCATCAGGACAATTCGCCGAAGTCTTAGCGTTATTGATGATATGGCGACTAGCATGGAAAGAGTCCGCTCGTGATGGATCTAATCGAGTACATCACTATCGGAGCCGGATCCGTAATAACAAGACCGACGCAGAAGTTCGCAAATACCGTAGCAATCAAGACAGAAGAACTACTAGAAGAGCCTCGAATGTTCTCCTACTTAGAAAAGCTCAAAGTGTGTCACCTACTGGCACTCTCCTATGTAGAAAGAAACGTCGAATGGAGACCGTGGTCCCATTCGGGATTCCCACGCCCTTTCCGCGCGGCGGCGCAAACGCTGGCGATCCTGGCCAAGGCTACGGGCTTGGATCCCAAATACGACACCACACGCTGACGTTCTTTTTCTGAATGTATACGCTTACGCACGTGGATCATATGTATTCGGTTACGTAGTGCTATTATTGTGTGCAAAGCAATTGCGGAAAATGAACCAACAGGACTATTAGGTACTATAAGCTAATGGCGCAGCCGAGATGCATGATGTGCGGCGCGGCCATATCATGCGGGTGTCAGATTATCCGCAATAAGATGGATCGGAAATTTATCCGTATAGCCGGTATGGTGAACAACGCCAAAAAGGCAGCGGCAATTATAGATTTGATGGAGTATGTTGTCGGGGAAGGGCTCGTGATAGCAAACGCATCACAAAAGTTCGCAAAGGCCACTGCCGACAAAATAGAAGAACTACTGGAGAAGGCTCTAATGTCTCTTTACGTAGAAAGACTCAAAGTGTGCCACCTATTGGTGTCCAGAAGGGGCATCGAATGGAGGCCGTGGTCCCATTCGGAATTCCCACGCCCTTTCCGCGCGGCGGCGCAAACGCTAGCAATCCTGGCCAAGGGCGCGAAAGCTTGAGCATCGCGCGATAGCTATGGAACCACGTATGTAAACATACAAAAACGAACGTAAACGAGAACCACACATCACGTGCAACTTTTTGCGAGGAGGGCGAGAGACCTCATCGCCAGTCGGTAGGGTCGCGGGTAAGCGCGGTGGTTGCATGGTCGCCACTCGCCGACCTCTTCGATGCTCGCCCACGCCTGTTCTGCCTTCTTTGCCATCGGATAAGTCTCATCCGCGTTCATAAACCAAATTGCTGTTCTGTGTGGTGTGATCGCGTGTCGGACCCCTGTCGATAACGCATATTCTGCTGCCGTACGCCCCTCCTTGTCTTTTAGCGTGGGGTTCGCGCCGCAATCTATCAGCATCCGCGTGTCTACCGCGGATGTCTTCACGGCAATGTGAAATGCGGTCATCCCGTTGCCGTACCGCGCATCTATTGTAGCTAGCACATCTGCCTGCGTCAGAAGCCACGCGAGCGTCACGGGGCATCGCCCCCCGATCATGATCTGCAGTAGGGTGAGCCCCTCCGTAAATTTCCCTCCCAACCTCGCGCCGCACCGCACTAGGCCCTTCGCAATGTGAATATCGCCGTTGACGCATGCTATCTCCAATAACGATCTCCTGACCTTGCCCTCGCCCGCGGTCGGGTTGAATTTGGGGTATTTGCGCAGCAACTCGGCAGGGTCGCCGGTTTCGTCTATTAGCGGTTCGATCTCCACGTACGCGAGAAGGGTGCGTTTCGACATCGCCATCTTTGTACGCTATAGCATCGAAATGTGTGCGAAGTCGAGAGTACACGCAGAGTACCCTAACTAGAGAAGAGCTTCAATTGTGTCAAAAGCGATTGAGCCCTCGATAGACCAGATACCGCAGTACTGATGTAAAAAACTCCACCGACAGATCCCTAGCGGACTTAACGGACAGCAAATCTGTCAAAAGCTGACAAAGCAGCTGACAAAGCAGCTGACAAAGCAGCTGCAAAACGAAACTAGCTGTCTGAGTCAGAATTCTCCCAAGATCCCAAACTGCGCCACCATTTGTTATACTCATTTGAACGTCCCAACGCATTATCACCCCGTCTCGAAGCCGCGCTAATCTTAGGCGTGTGTGTTATGCATTCGTGCCGGTCAGCGGATCTCGCCAGCTCGTACGCCCGCCGCAGAACGGCCATGCGCCCGCTTAACGCCCCAGCCACCGCCGCCCGCCAGTCAATCGGGAGGTTATTTTTGTCCGCCCAGTCGAGCACGGCGAGCTGGCCCGCGCGCGCAGCTTCGATGCAAACGAAGTGGCCCAAACAAGGAAATTGAAAACTCTCTTGCAAGGACTATATCCAGTACCATGGCGGCGCATCTCCTCGCCGATGAAGTATTGGGGGACTCTATAAGCGTGGAGTCAAGCCCCGAGGGAATGGACTGGGAGTCTCCGC
>JAESSU010000063.1 GCA_016763955.1 Phycisphaeraceae bacterium
AAATCTGTTTTTATTGCCTGATGTAGTTGATCGTCGCGATGGGCGTCACATATAACACTTAAGCATCTTTTTGCCGTCTTTGATGGATGTCGATTTCGATATAATCGTTCCAGTTAGTACGACTCCACATGCTTGGTATCATATAACGATGATTGCATCCATCACCGGCAAGGTTATTCAGACCACCAACGAAAGCGTCCTTATCGATACAGGTAACGGACTGACCTATGAAGTCCTCGTGCCTTCATTTGTGATTACACGTCTGACCCAACATGTGGGAAAAACACTCACGCTCCAGACATTGCATTACCTAGAATCACAGAATCAAGGATCGAGTTTTTTGCCTCGGCTTGCGGGATTTATCACCTGTGAAGACCGGGACTTTTTCCAGCTCTTTACCACCGTCAAAGGTATCGGTAACCGTAAAGCACTGCGAGCATTAGCAATGGAATGCGGGCAGATAGCCATGGCTATTGCAGACCGTGATGCGTCGATGCTTCAGTCACTGCCTGAAATTGGTAAACGCACTGCGGAAACCATCATCGCGACACTTCACGGGAAGGTGGATCATTTTGCAACGGCAGGCGCTTTCTCACAGTCTACCGCCAAAGACGCGGATGCGGTGGATGCCAATGACGCGACAGCTTCTAACACAGGCATGGCGCGTGAAGCGATGGAAGTGCTGATGCAACTCGGTGAAAATCGCGCTCAAACCATGAACTGGATCAATATGGCATTGGCTGATCCTGATGACCGGCCAAGTGGTGTCCAAGAACTGATCGAACGCTGCTTTAGCATTAAAGCGGGATCATAAAAAATGCTTGCAGGTGAGTGATATCGTTTTTTTGCATCCCCAAACAATTCATTTGGGTATAAAATAAGAACAAACGATTCGATTTTATTTAAAACGTGATTAATACCACTAAAGCACAGGGGCTTTAGACCCCGGGGGGCCGGGGGGCCGGGGGCGAAAACAGGAGATCAACCATGGATTTAATTTATGCAAGCCTTATGGCTGTGGGCCTTTCAGCTGCTTGCGGCTTTCGGGTCTTTGTCCCAATGTTTGTGATCAGCATCGCAGCCAATGGCGGCCATATGCAGTTGGGCGAGAGTTTTGACTGGATGGGCTCTGACTTTGCAATGATCGTTTTTGGTTTAGCCACTGCGATGGAGATTGGGGCCTATTACGTGCCTTGGATTGACAATATGTTGGACACCATCGCATCACCCGCAGCAGTCGCTGCGGGCGCAATTGCAGCAACATCTTGTATCAGCGGCCAATCCGAACTCACCGGCTGGATTGCCACAGCGATCACCGGCGGCGGTATCGCAGGGGGCGTTCAAGCACTCACCGTCGCAACACGCATGACCTCACTGGCTACCACCGGCGGGGTCGGTAACCCAGTGGTCTCCACCGTCGAAGCGGTCACTTCAACAGTTATGTCTGTCATAGCGGTCGTGTTGCCCTTGATTGTGATCCTTTTTGTCCTTGGTTTTGGGTATATGATCCATCGCATTGTGCGTCGTCGCCGACGCAAACGTCAGCAAGCTCCAATGCAAGACGCGCTGCCTGTAGACTCACCGCCGGCTCAGTCGCCTCCCGCATAAATTCACAGAGCTAACGCATGTCCCGTCAATGGCCTTGGCGAGCCGTGTTGTGTCAACACGGAATTGACCGCAGGTCAAAAATGTTGCGCCAAAAATACTTTGCAAACGGATTGAACAGTTGACCGAGGGTCAAAAACGGGCTGATACAGCCTAGCTCGCTAATACAGGGGGGACATGCGTTTGCCCAGCATAAATTCACATGCCTATTGCAGAATCCGCAGAACATTGGATAATAGGAATGTCGGTTTTTGTTCGGGTGTGCAAACTGCTTGCGGTTTAACACTCATCTTTGTTAAACCCTTCTTATAAAGCGGTGAACGGATGCTCCGTGAATTACACATTTCTAATCTGGCAGTCATCCAGGACGTGAGTCTGGAATTGGCTGAGGGCTTAAATTGTTTCACCGGGCAGACCGGAGCAGGCAAGAGTTTAATCCTAGGCGCATTTGAAATGTTGCTTGGGTTGCGACCTGCTGCCCGGGACATGCTCAGACCCGGTTGCAAAGAAGCACGCATCGCGGGCATGTTTGAACTACATGATGAAGATGTCGTGCATGAAGTTGGGGCGATCCTTGATCAGGAAATCCAACTTGGTGATCAACTCCTATTGGTGCGCAAAATTACCGCAACCGGGCGCGCCTCCGTGGTCATCAATGGCCAGCCCGTCACTGGGGCAATGGTCAAAGCCGTCGGCCAGCAACTGGTTGATATCCACGGTCAGCATGATCACCAGCATCTACTTAAACCTTCTAATCAGACATTTATTCTTGACCGTTTTGCCCAAGGGACTCGGATTAGAAAACAATACACACAAACTTATCACCAACTGCATGATTTGATTCGCCGTCGTCAAACGTTAACCGCATCGAGTACGTTGCGTTGTCAACAGTTGGACCTTTTTGAATTTCAGGCTAGTGAGATTGATGATGCCCAGTTAGTCGAAGGTGAATTTATAGAACTTTCTGCTAGGCATAAGTGGCTTACCAATGTGCATAAAATTCAGCGTGAGACCGGCCATGCGTATCAAGCCTTGTCTGACTCGGAAGGTTCGGTCATTGAACGGCTGCAAATGATTGTGCATGTCCTTGGTGATCTCGAAGAGCTGGATAAAGATTTAGCCAAGTCTTCTGGGGCGATCCGTGATGCGACGTTGGCTTTGCAAGAAGGTGCTTTTGATCTGGGGCGGTATCTTGATCGCATTGAATCTAATCCTAGTGAACTTGATGATGTAGAAGATCGTTTGAATATCATCAATCGCCTTGCCTCAAAGTATGCACGCAACAGAGTCAGTACGGATCCGATTGAAGAAACATTGGCTTACCGTCAGCAAATTCAGCAGCAAATTAACCAACTGCAAGTCGAAAATGCGGATCAATCTTCGTTGGATGAGCAAATTAAAAAAGCACGCACATCACTCAAAACACTCGGTGGCAAACTCAGTAAAAAACGGCATGCAGCAGCTAAAAAACTCAAGCCCCTCATTGAAGTTCAACTGGCTGAATTAGGCATGGTGGATGCACAATTCCAGGTGGAATTTTCTGAGACTGACAAAGATGGCGCACTAAACGGTCTCGAATCTTTAGAGTTTATGATCCGCACGAATCCCGGTCAGCCAGCACGCCCGATGCGAAAGATTGCCTCTGGCGGCGAACTGTCACGCATCATGCTCAGTCTTAAATCTATTCTTGCTGATAGTGACCGAATCAGTGTGCTGGTCTTTGATGAAATTGATGCCAATATCGGCGGACGCATGGGAACCATCATTGGTCAAAAGCTCCGCAGCTTAGCTAACTCCGGGGATGACGGTTCGCATCAGATTCTTTGCATTACCCATTTGCCTCAAATCGCAGCTTACGCAGATCGGCATCTGCACATCATCAAGCAAGTTCAAGGCAAAGGGAAAGCCCGTCAAACGCAAACCACCGTGCTGGCATTAGAAGGTGAAAACCGCGTGAGTGAATTAGCAGAAATGCTCGCCGGTACAGACGCAACGTCTACGACGCGCAAGCAGATCAAAGAAATGCTCGCGGGCGTGGGGTGAAGAATTCAAAACGTGATTTCTTTAAAGCCTTGACCCTCCCGGGTCGCGGGTATCTGAGTTTTTTACCCGCGCTTTAGAACTTGAAGTTTACGACTCGGATGATATCGGCCACACCGCTGCCCCCTGTTTGGCATGTCTGATAATGTACCGCCGTGCATTCTCATAATGTCCTTGATCTGTGATAGGTAAACATCGGCACTTCTGTGCCCAGATCGGCCTGGGTAAATCAAGTTGGCCAGTGGTTCATGATTTCACCCGTCCCATGGTGATGCGTGGCTTGTGATCGACGAACTGCCCAAGTACATGCCAATGATTCGAACCGATGGCAATGGCCGCAATTTCAATGTTGTAGTGATGTAATGTTGATGCCCATATTTCTGCGATTTGCTGACAGTGTTGCGGTGACAGAATGACAGGCTGGTTTTTCATGACCTGTTGACTGTGGTTGTACAGACCTGCATCGGAACCTTCCGGTGGTGGTGAGTTATAATCGCCTTCGACGTGGATTTTGTGATTTACAGAACGCCAGCCGCGCGGGTCACCGGGCAGCCATGTGCCATAGGTGTTGCCGTTGCAGTGGTACCAGTGATTCCATGGGAGCATGAAACATATGGTAAATCAAGCCCCGTGACCTTGGAAGGTCACGGCTTTTAAAATGTCGAATTATTTACATTACTAAAGCCCCGACCCTCCCGGGTCGCGGGTGATCATGCCATAAAAAAACCGTGATGTAGAACACCACGGTTTTTATTGAATTAATTGTCATTTAACGATTTGAGCTTTTGCCAATGGTCACAGGCACAGGTTGTGATGCAACATCATGGGTCGGTGCAATGGCGATTTGTAAGGGTTGACGTTTAACGCCAGACTCGGGCATGCCATCTTGGTCGATGATGTGCTGTAAGGCCATGATGCCTTCTATCAGGGTCTCAGGGCGTGGCGGGCAGCCTGGGACATAGACATCCACGGGGATGTATTGGTCAATGCCTTGCACCACTGCATAGGTGTCAAACACGCCGCCAGTTGAGGCACAGGCGCCCATGGAAATGACCCATTTAGGCTCAGCCATCTGCTGATAAATGCGTTGAAGCACGGGAAGCATTTTCACACTGACTCGGCCAGCGACGAGCAATAAGTCTGCTTGACGTGGGGAAAACCGCATGACTTCTGCACCAAAACGAGCAAGGTCATATCGGCTAGAAGCGGTTGCCATCAGTTCAATCCCACAGCAAGCCGTGGCGAAAGGCATGGGCCAAACACTACTACGTCGACCCCAGTTGATGACTTTCTGCAACTGAGTCGTGAGGAACATGTCAGTGGGCAGGGCGGTTTCAATTCCCATGTCGCAATACCTTTGAAAAAACTAAAAGCTAATTTGAGTTTGTATTTTAGTGACTTTGGCGACTTATACCAATCGCCAAAGAATTTCCCCTGCTGCTAGAGCATTTTGCATAATTGTTTTCCGTGTTGAATCATCCATTGCCCGCTGGAATCCTTCGGCTTCCCGCGGATTTTTTTTTAGGAAAAAGCAGCAAGAAGTGACGCAATCAATTCCTGCGGGGGCTGGGTTGGCAGATAATGATGCAAAATGTTCTAGTGTATGTGGCATCCGGTTTTAGGCCATCAAAGCGTTTTTGATGCAGACAAAACAGACCCCGCGGAGATCCCCCAATTAGGCGGTTGTGGATTTTGATTCGGTGTTTGGGCCATCAATTTGCCCGGGGAAATTAATAGGGATCACGAGGCTGAAAGTCGAACCTTTGCCCAATTCACTGTCTAGCACCAGTTCGCTATGCAGTAAATTGGCGAGTTCCAAGCTGATGGTCAGTCCTAATCCCGTGCCAGAGAATTCGCGGGTGTGAGTGGAATCCAGTTGTGTGAATTTTTCAAAAATCTTCTTTTGATGCTCTTTGGCAATGCCCGGCCCGGTGTCGCTGACACTCACTCGCACACGGGTCGCAGGGCTATTGGGGTCTGGGGACATGGGCTGAGACGATAGGGTGATGGAGCCCTTGTTGGGTGTGAATTTTACGGCATGGCCAGAAAATTGAAGATGATCTGCTGGAACTTGCCCGCATCTGTCTGGATCAGCGGGATGCTTGCTGGAATCCTCAGTGTCAGGTCAATTTCTTTTTTGCCTGCTTGAGGCCCGATGAGATTGATCAACCCTTCGCCAGTGTCCGCTAAGCTCATTTGGCCCACGCGAATGTCCATTCGCCCAGCCTCGATTTTAGCTAGATCCAATAGGTCATTGATCAGATCAAGGAGCTGGCGACTGGACTGAATAATGTTGGCAAGAAAGCGACGGCGTTTATCCGTCTTTTGATCGTCATAGTCCTTGACCGTTTCATTAAGTAATTCTGCAAAACCCACAATGGAGTTTAGGGGCGTGCGCAACTCATGGGACACGTTGGCTAAAAATTCTCCCTTGAGCTTGTTGGCTTCAAATAGCGCAACATTAGTCTCAGCCAGTTCACCAAGTTTTAGGTCCAGCGATTTGTTAATCCCTCGCAACTGGTCTTCATTGCTCTTAAGGTTTTCGAGCATCTGGTTAAAGACGACCGACAGGCGTTCAAATTCATCACCCGTATTAATGTCACTGCGAATATTTAAATCACCCGCAGCGACCTGTTCAGCAGTGTCCCGAAGTACACGCAGCGGCGAGAGAATAATACGCTTGGTGATGTAATAAAACACGCCAATAGCAAGCAGTGACGCAAATAGCCCCGCCACGACAATGCAAACCCGGTTATACAAAAGCTGTTTGCGCGCAAGGTCTGAACGAAGCCGAATCAAAAGCACCAATTCAAGTGGATCATTATTGATGATCTTACTGGTGAGTGCAGCATCAAAACCAGCCTGAGCCCCCCCGCGAATACGAAACAAATCCGAATGTCGAATCGCCCGTGCATAGCGGTAGTAGTGATCGCCGCGTTGATTGACGATGGGCTGGGCATAGTCCTCGCTTTTAGTCATCGTCTGGAAATTCAGGATTGCTTTAGCAATGAAGGGGTCATCGCTTGATGCTAAATCAAATTCGTCTTGACGGATGAGGGTGAGCGTTAGGCCTTGCTCGATGTTTTCCTGTTTG
>JAESSU010000064.1 GCA_016763955.1 Phycisphaeraceae bacterium
CAATCGTTCCGTAAGTAAAAAAGCAGACGCAGCAGGCACGATGAGCATCGCAATCACCAAAATGCTGCCGACACTTTCAAAGCAAGCCACCGTCGTCATCGCGATCAATGACATGAGCAGATAATGCATAAACGTTGCGTTGATGCCTAATGTCGTCGCCAACTGCGGATCAAATGCAGTGATTTTCAACTCTTTGTAAAACACAAGGACAAACGTTAACACGATCCCAAAGACAAGCGATAATGTGATCACCGCCTGAGGAATTTCAAAAGGATCAAACGACGGGATCAATTCAATTGCACCATATAACACGCACTGTGCATCCAAGTCCACATGATCGGCAGCTTGCACAATCAGCACCAATCCCAATGCAAAAAGACTGGTAAACACCACCCCCATTGACGCTGAATGTTCAACCTTGCCCAGACTGTGAATCCACTCAGTAAGCACTGCCGTGAGCACCCCCACAATTGCAGCACCGATGAACATCGTAAAACTATCACGGCTGCCGGTAATCAAAAATGCAGCAGCTAAGCCGGGCAAAACCGCGTGACTAATCGCATCACCCATCATGCTCATACGGCGTAAGACCAGAAAATTCCCCAATAATGCACAGGACAAAGCACTGAGTAACGCAGCAACGATAATCCAAAAATCAAAGCCATAAGCATACATAAAATTTTCAAAACTCATGGCTGGTCCTCCCCTGTCACAAGAACGTGGGGACTGGGCGGAATTTGCTCCGCTAACTTTTGGGCTAAAAGTTTTTCCAGCTTACGCACCATCGGTTCACCAAGTACATGCTCAATCTGATCCGCATCACGGTCTACATGACTCGGGGCGATATCAGCATATTGAATTAAATACATCTCCCAGAGACGATGGTTCCGACAAATACGTGAAGCTTGAATTTGACCCTGTTCCGTGAGATTCCAACGCCGATGTGATCCGCAATAAACCAGGCTCTCTTTTTGGGCACGTTTAAGTGATTGAGATAACAAACTGCGCGTCCATGAACGTAATTTTAATAATTCACGAACATGGACCCCCGCTTCATGTTCACCATCAAGTTCATGCCATTCGTACATCGCACGCAGCAGATGTTGACGACGAATACTCACTGACAAACGCCACCGCCGCATCCCTCGAACAAGCATGCCATTGGCTTTGCCAAACACCATGCTCAGTAAAAAAATCGATGCCGCGACGAGCACAATAATCGCTCCCGCTGGAAGGCGTGGGACCAAAGCACTAAGGCTTGCACCTAACCAACCGCTTAACGCACCCACAAGAACGCCAACGAACATCATCCATCGCAAATGATGCGTCCAAAACCGTGCCGCAGCGGGCGGGATAATGAGCATTGCGATCACCAAAATCAAACCCACAGCCTGCAAGCCCACCACAGTCACCAACGTCACCAACGACATCAATACCACATCCAAAAGTAACACCGGCCAGCCGAGACTCGCAGCATAACCCTGATCAAAACAGAGCAGTGATAACTCTTTAAAGAGTGCCCCGCATGCAATGACAATCAGTCCTGCACTAATGCAAATCAGCCAGGCATCTTGTGCGACCATCGACGCGGTCTTGCCATAGATAAAGGAGCTTAAGCCCGCGGACGAACCTGCCTCCATCTTCTGCACAACCGACAGTAAACAAATCCCAAAACCAAAAAAGACACTTAACACAATGCCCAAAGCAGCGTCTTCTTTAATGCGGCTAACCCGTCGAATCAGCAAAATGCAAAGCACCCCCGCGATCCCCGATAAAGCTGCGCCAATTAACAGCGCATAAAGATTTTTCCCGTTATAACCCAATGAAGTCAACAAAATAAACGTACCCGCAATGCCCGGCAAAGTCGCATGACTTAACGCATCACCCATTAACGCACGTTTGCGTAACAACATAAACGAACCAATCACAGCACCCGCAGCACCCAACCCCGTCACCCCCAAAACAACAATCCGTGTGTTGTAATCATGAAGCGTCAAGACACGCACAACCTGATCCCGCGAAGGCCAACTCACCGAAGCATCAACCAACCCCCCCCCGGAAGCCCCGGAAGCTTGGGAACCCACAGAAGTTTTTTCTGAGTTAACCTCACTACTGGCTACGGTCAATGGCAACGCCCATGTTGCAGATGACAACAGTAACATGCAAGCCAAACTTAAAACCATTCGCTTAACGTTCATCAAGATTTACCTTGTGCGGCCATGGCATTGGCTGCTTCATCGAGCAATGTCAGTCGGCCACCATACGTGTGTTGCAGGTTCTGTTCAGTAAAGACTTCTGACGTTGGGCCCGATGCGACGATGCGCATGTTGAGCATCACCAAATGGTCGAAATACTGACTGACGGTTTGCAAGTCATGATGCACCACCAGCACGGTACGCCCGTTATTACGCAGGTCATGCAAAATGTTGACGATGGCTTTTTCTGTCGCGGCATCGACACCTGCAAAGGGTTCATCCATGAAGTAGATTTGAGCATCTTGCGCTAGCGCTCGAGCCAGAAAGACTCGCTGCTGCTGGCCGCCGGAGAGCTGACTGATTTGACGGTGAGCATAGCTTGCCATCCCGACGCGTTGGAGCGCCTCCATGGCTGCTTCTTTGTGCGCTTTGCCAATGGGTTTAAACCAGCCAATTTTGCCATAGCGTCCCATCGTCACCACATCCAACGCGTTAACCGGGAAGTCCCAATCAACAGACTCACGTTGCGGGACATAGCCCACGAGTTGGCGTTGACTTTTATACGGCTTGCCATAGATCAAAACCCGTCCTGAAGCTTTGGGCACCAGATCGAGAATCGCTTTAATCAACGTACTTTTGCCCGCACCATTGGGGCCGATGATGCCCACGAGTTTGCCTTGGGGCACATCCAAGTCCACATCCCAGAGAACCGGTTTGCGATGATAAGCAACCGTCATGTCATGGATCGACAACGGCATGTTAGCGGGATGTTCTTCACCGGTGGCTACAGGTTGTGGCGGCTGACCGGGAATAGGCCCATGTTTATAAAGTGTACGCGGCATTTGTTATTACTCGTTATGTGTAACAGAACCCAGTTTGCCATGAAGTCCACGTGGCGGTGCTCGCCCACCTAAAGCGTGAACAATGGTTGTAATATTGTGATCAAGCATTCCCATATAACTACCTTCGTAAGTCCCGCCTTGCCCCATGGCATCGGAAAACAAACTCCCCCCGATTTTTAGCTCATGTCCGCGAGACTTAGCACCTTCAAGTAATGCTCGGATATTTTTATCTGACACACTCGTCTCCACAAACACGGCTTTGATCCCACTAGCCACAATCATATCGATAAGCTTATTAATATCATCTAGCCCCGCTTCAGACTCCGTGGAAAGTCCTTGAATGCCCTTCACTTTGAGATTGTATGCCTGCCCAAAATAATTAAAAGCATCATGAGCCGTAATCAGTACACGCTGCTGTTGCGGGATCGTGGCAATCGTTTGAACTGCATAATCATGCAATTTAGCAAGCTCCTTGCGATACGCCTGAGCATTGGCCAAATACTGCGAACGATGAGCCGGATCAAACTCGGCTAGCGACAAAGCGACGACCTGCACACATTGGGACCATGCACTGACATCCATCCACACATGCGGATCAGGGTGACCAGCTGACCCGGCAGGTTTAAGTAATTTCTCATGGTCGAGCAATTCAGTCACCGCATAAACAGGCTTGCCACTACGAGCTGCACGCACAAATGCTTCAGTCATACGACCTTCAAGTAGTAACCCGCTGTAAAAAATCACATCCGACTTAACCATTTTGACCAAGTCCCCGCGAGTAGGTTTATAGAGATGCGGATCCACGCCTTCACCCATTAGATTACTCACAACCGCTTTATCGCCCGCAACTTGACGAACAATATCTGCCACCATCCCGGTGGTGCAAACAATTGTAAAGGCAAGGCCTTTTGGTTGATCTGGTGCTTTGGAACACGAAAAACACAACGCCAACGTAGCGAGCAAACTTAAAATCACGACATAACGAAAAGCAGAACGCATAGAACTCTCCTATTTCAATTTTGAGTATTCAAAATACCAAAGCTTTGGCAATTGTCAATTCTCATGGTAAATTACTCAAAGCGTAAAATCTGATGAACTGTCACCAGGAATATCTTATGCCTACAAGTACCGTCGAAAACTATCTCAAAACGATCTACATGCAGCAGCAGCGTGCGGGGGGTAAAAATGTGGCCATGGGCAAACTCGCCAAGGCCATGGATGTGGTTCCCGGCACGGCCACGGCGATGATCAAAACTCTCGCAGACTCTGGCTTAGTGGATTACAAACCCCGTGGCGGAGTCAGCCTGTCGGACAAAGGGGAAACTTTAGCGTTGCACATTCTCCGCAGACATCGCTTACTCGAATTATTTCTAGTCGAAGTTTTAGGGTTGGACTGGACAGAAGTTCACGACGAAGCAGAAGAACTTGAGCATGCCACCTCCGACAAAGTGCTTGCCCGTATTGATGACTACCTTGGCCATCCAGACACTGATCCGCATGGTGATCCAATCCCGCCAGCCAAGGGTGCTCACGCGCCTGTACAACTCAAAAGTTTGGCAGACTCAGCAACGCAAAAGAAGCTAGTCATTGCTCGCGTGGTGGATCAAGGCTGTGAGTTTTTACAGTTTCTAAATCAACATGGCTTACGACCAGGCACACGAATCAACATTCTTTCCTATGACCGAGTCGTTGATGCGATCACCGTCAAACCCTACAAACATGAGCCGGTGACATTAGGTATGGCCGCAGCCGGTAAAATTCTGGTAGAAAAGCCCGCAACATAGTAATATCAGTGACATCCTCGATTTTTTGTAGCACACAAATTGGAGCTTCTACTTGCTCATCCGACTGGAACAACCTCAAGACATTGATGCCACCACAAAGGTCAACCAACTGGCCTTTGAACGTGATGATGAAGCAAATCTGGTGACCCAACTAAGAAATCAGGCAACGCCCTATCTGAGCATGGTCGCACAAACTGATGACAACCAAATCGTCGGACATATTTTCTATAGCCCTGCCACCATCCAAACCGCAGACGGCGATGTCGCAGGCATGGGCCTTGCCCCCATGTCAGTCCACCCTGATCACCAACAACAAGGTGTCGGCAAACAACTCATCAAATACAGCCTCGACAAAATTGCGCAAATGAAAATCCCCTATGTCATCGTCCTAGGACATGCAGACTATTACCCGCAATTCGGATTTGTCCCCGCAAGCCTGCGAAGCATCCACTGTCAATGGATGGGCATCCCAGAAGAAGCCTTTATGATTCTGATCCTCAACCCCACTGTCATGCAACCTGTCAGCGGCACCGCCTTCTACCACCGTACCTTCAACGAAATCATGTAGTTTTTCGGGGACACCATTAGATTCAAATACCCCTTGGGCAAAGCCCAATGCTAAGGCTCTGCGAAGCATGGGATCACGAAGCACGGGGTCGTGGATCACAAAGCACATGATCACCAAAGCATGGGATCACAGGATCACCAAATCACGGGATCATGGGATCACAGGATCACCAAATCACGGGATCACGGGATCACAGATCATCAGTTTACCCGCCGCCAGTAGCTCACCATTTATTAACCTTCTAGCACCTGCAACATCCCCTTCG
>JAESSU010000065.1 GCA_016763955.1 Phycisphaeraceae bacterium
TAGCTTACTGATCTGCCTTTCTCTTAGATGGTAGCGGGGGCTGGATTCGAACCAACGACCTCCGGGTTATGAGCCCGACGAGCTACCAGGCTGCTCTACCCCGCATCCTGTTGAGCAAAGGATTATACATGTTTTGAAGCTTGACGCAACTCCATGGTTTGTATTTTTTTTACGGTTCGTTAAATCGCAATTGCAACGCTTCGTCTAAGCATTAAACTTACGCATGCGATGCAAGGTACAATGATTTAAATGTCTGAAAAGGTAGGCCAATTCGTTGCCATCATGGGGAATCCATACAGCGGGGCGAGGGACAATCGTTTGCAAGTACAGCAGCTTGTTACTGCACTGAATGTTCTTCAAATACAGACGCAAATTGTTTGGGATCTCAAAGAACGTGCGATATGTCTGGCGGACAGGCAATGGAAACAACGATGCCGCTGCTTAGTCATTGCAGGCGGTGATGGCACGGTGGCGGGGGTGGTTTCACTGTGTCGAGATTTGCCTGTTGCAATCTTGCCTTTGGGTAATGAAAACCTGTTGGCAAAGGAACTGGGTTTTACTTGCGATGCATCGGCTATGGCAGGTGCGATTGCTCACGGACAAACCAGGCGAATCGATCTTGGGCAGGTTAATGGACGGCCCTTTACGATCATGGTTAGTTGCGGCCTAGATGCAGACGTGGTGAAACGTGTGGCACAGTGGCGGCAGACCTCTGACGGACAACGGCGTGTGAAGCATTGCAGTTATTTGAAGCCTGCTTTTAAATCGATCTGGAACTATGACTTCCCCAAATTCCATCTAATGACAGATGATCAGCAAGTTGAAGGATACCAGTTGCTGGTTTTTAATATGAACCGGTATGCAAGGGGATTGAATTTTGTGCCCGATGCGAAAGTAGATGATGGCCTGTTACACTGGCTTGTATGGAAGAAGCCTGGGCGGTTGAATCTCTTGCGTCTGTTATGGCTTGTGAAGCAGGGACGGCATGTGAATCACAAGTATGTGGTGATGGGTAAACCAAAGGCGTGACGGTGACTGCTTCTGATGGTGCAGTTGTGCAAGTCGATGGTGATCTATTGGGAGAGACGCTTGTGAATCTTAGCTGTGAAGGTTGCGGGCTTGAGGTGATTGATATATCGACTGCATCGTCAGGGGCGACGACGGTGTAATACGTACAATAGATGGCTCTGTATTTAATAGTTATCGTTCCAGTTTTGGGAAGACAGATAGGATAATCCATGCAACGCAAACCAATGAACACAAAAATGCTAATCGCATCACTAATATTGATTATGGGCAGTTGGTCTGGGGTACAGGCGGTCGAGTCACAAACTGCTAGCCCTTTGGTGCATGAGGTGCGTTTGTCACTAAGTTCTGGGGACGTTGACCTTGGGCCTTTGCTTGGGCAGTTGTTGGATTGGTTGGGGGTGAACAGTCAGCGTGTTCGTCAGCGTTGTGCCAATGTGTTGATTCCTGTGACGGGGACAGTTGGAGAGATCAAACTTGAGGTATTAGGCGCGTTGACCCATGGTGCGGTGACTTTTACAGTTTCAGATGACGAGCTGGTGATGCGTTTGGATCGACTGGCAATGCGTGAACAAAACAAAGCGATTCGTTTGCTGATTAAAGAAAAAATGGCAGGCTGGTTTCCAGATCTCGCGCAGCAGGCTTATGGACAATATGGCTTGTGGTCGGTGCGCCCGGGGGGTATTTTGGCAGGTTTGCCACACACGTTTCAAATGGATCATGTGGTGGTGTTGGTGCATGGACTAGATGAGCCTGGGGACATCTGGGATGAATTGATTGTCTCGCTAAAGCAGGCGGGGCATACGCCTTTGGTATTTGTTTATCCTAATGACCAGTTGATTGTCGATAGTGCTACGTTATTGACTGAACAGTTGACGCGTTTATCCTCAGCGGGCATCAAGTCTGTTTCGCTGGTGGCCCATAGTATGGGGGGGTTAGTGAGCCGCGAGATGCTTACCAATGAACAGATGCAGGGGTATCCGAAGGTTCGTCGTCTGATTACGGTGGGGACGCCTCATCACGGTTCGACGTTAGCTCATTTTCAATTTGTCGGTGAGTTGCGTGAGCAAATTGTAAAGATGTTTTCTGGCAACGGCGTTTTATTTGGTTCCATGTTTGATGGCCTAGGTGAAGCTAAAATCGACTTGCTACCGGGCAGTGTTTTTCTGACGACACTTAATGCACGCCCTTTGCCTAAAGACGTTGCAATGACGAGTATTATTGGCATTGCCAGTCCGGTGAAGATTTCTTCCATTCGTGCGTTTGAAAAAAAGTTTGCCAGTGAACTTACTGCACAAGGGCAACATCAAGTATCCCAAGTTCGTAAGGGATTAGAGCAACTTGTAGCAGGTGTCGGTGATGGTTGTGTCTCACTTTCGTCAGCTCATTTGCAAGGCGTGTTAGACGAAGTGGTTGTGGAAGCAAATCATCGAACAATGTTACGAACGGTTCCCTTGATTAGTCACGGCCAGCCGCCTGCGATTGCTGTGATTCTTAAACGTCTGTCATCTGATTTAGATAAATGACAATTGCAGATAGTTAGATTGATTAAGTAAGCAGATAGAAGTGGGTGTTTGATATTGCTCCACAGGATCAGAACGATCTTGTATTGGAGAATGTAGGTGTTTAATCTGCCCAGAAGCAGTTATGCCGCCGTTTGATTACGGTCATCAACGTCTGTGGGGTTCTGTAAATCGATATTATCATCTGTCTCCATTTTTAGATGTCGGATGATTTTTTCTCGCAGATTTTGAATGTCAATGGGCTTGGTAATCAGACAGTCCGCGCCTGCTTCTATTGCCACCGACTCGTCTTCGTTTTGTACTAGGCCGGTGATGAACCAGATTGCTAGATCAGGATTCGAGATGATCTTGCGAATCACTTGGCAAGCTGTGAATCCGTCAATGCCGGGCATACCATGATCCAATAGAAGCATGTTTGGTTTGCGTTGTTCGCATAGTTGTATCGCTTGAAGCCCATCGGTTGCGACCAATAACTCAATGCGGTTGAGAATGGGCTTTAATACCAGCTTAAGCTGATTAACCATGTCTGGGGCATCATCTGCAATCAAAATTATGGGTGTTTCATTCATACCATTGTGGCTCCGGGTAGCGATAACATAAAACTTGGATCGGCAAAATCATAGAACCACTTGATCAATAACCATTAGATTTCGCAATGAAATTAGCCTGCGGTGCTCAATGCAAGCCGCGCCCCCAATGGCGGCACCATTTCTGCTAGCTGATTTTTTCTTCAAAATATAAAACACTATAAACGACTTTTTTAATGCGGTTGTGAATGCGCCCGGCAGGGATCGAACCTGCGACCTATGGTTTAGGAAACCATTGCTCTATCCAACTGAGCTACGAGCGCTAAATGTTTCAGGTAAATACTTTACGGTTTTTTTGGTTGCCTGTATTTTTAGTCTTTGGGGTAATTTTTGGGGTGAAAAAAGGTTGTTTCCCTCTGTCCATATCTTCGTCACGCATGGTGGTATAGTAACCGAGAGTGGTCTTTATGTCTGCATGGCCTGCCCAAACGCGGATGACATGAGGCGGGTGGATTGATGCCCAATCAGTGATGCAGGATTTGCGTAAACCGTGCAGCGGGTCAGTGTAGACGGGCACGCCAGATCGTTTGCACAAGGCTTTGATATCACGCCCTAAATTACCCACGTACACGTCCTGCCTGATCACATGTGTTGCACTGGGAGATTGTGCACGCCAAGCATGTAACATCTCAAGCAATTCGTCACAGATTGGTATTTGCTGAAGGATTTGTGTCTTCTGGCGTGTGGTTTTTATCTCGCGTCGGTCCATGTCTATAGTCGCCCATTTGAGTCCTATGATGTCAGATCGGCTTAGCGATGTCATGCGTGCGATGGCGATCATTTGCTGGATATCAAAGCGAGCGTGTTCGTATAGCAGCCAGAAATCTAACATTGACACATACTGCCAATCCTTTGCCGAGCCTTTAAGATTCTTGAGCACGCGGAATGGGTTGACGATTATCAGGCTGTCATCCTCAGCTTGGTTGAACATCGTGCGAATGATGCGCGTATATTTCTTGGCCGTCTCTATTCCCATGCCTGCTGGCCGGGTTGATGTGTTTACATGCAGCAGGCTGCCGTCCAAAAGGGCGGTCCAAAAGGCACGGGCATCTGCCTTGCTGATCTCGTCAATCGTTTTAGATGGGGTAAAATGAGCGACCAGTAGTGCGATAGCTCGTTTTTCCAATAGGATAGTGCCTGTCGCCTTACCTTCAGCAACTCGGTTGGCGAGGTATTGATCAGTGAATGTTTGAAGCGTAAAGCCACGCGAACGTCTGCCAGGGCTTGCGAATAACTGAGACTGAAACAAATCACGCTGGATCTTAGCGGTGCGTGCTAGTACATCTTTCATCTTGCCAATTGACTTGGATCGACGCTTGCCGGTTTGCGGGTCTACCCATCGCATCACCCAGTAGCGGTAAGACTTGCCGCCCTGTACAACAAGCTTCTTCTCTAATGTCACTGTGTCCCTCACCATGGTGATATGGTAAACCGAGGCGACCATGCGTGCAATGAATACAAAACACCCCGCCAACCGAAGCTGACAGGGTGCATGGCAAGGAGGCTCAGGAGGTTTGCCGGATTGCTAACGGGTTTGGGTTGATTATGCTGCTTTGTTTTGCGCTGCGTCTACTGCGGCTTTGGCGGCATCGGTCATCAGCGTGTTGATAATCTTGATAGTTGCCGGGTCATTGAAATTCACGACACCAGCGGTTGCGCTCACTGATTTTGCAACATCAATCGTCTGAACAATATTGGCTGTAGCGGCCTGTGATTGTGCGGCATTCTCTAAAGCGACAGCAGTGGCTTTGTCTGCCTTCCATTTGAGCATCTGCCGATTAACTGCAAACACAGTGGGCAAGATCGTTACAGCCAGGCCAGCGATAAGCGAACTAATCCCGCCAGTAAACGGGGCGGCAACATTGCCGACGGTCTGCACAGTCTTGGCAGTGCCATCAGTCCACTTCGCAGAAAAAGCGTCCAGCGATTCACAGCCGGTCAATACCAGCAAGCACGCCACGAGGCTGAGTAAGGCAAAACATTTCCAGTTCATAACAGTTCTCCTTGTTGAGATGATTAAGTGGTCGTGCCATCAGGCAGCGTCCATACGGTTCCTGTGTCGATGTTGAGTTGTGCGTCGTCAGTGTTGAAGATCACGCGACCTGCATAGCCAGCAGCGGGGCGAGTCGCGTCGGTGTAGGTGGGCATGATGACATCGCTAAGCCCTTCACTGCGGCGGTCGAGGATCGTTGTGATCACGCCAGCAAGCATCGTTACTTCAGCTAGCTTGCGGTGGGGGATGGCAGGCCAGCCAGTGCCGTCAATGGCTGACCCGATAGTCGCAGTCCCCGCAGCGTCGTAGAGCCAGATATAAGTGGTGTCGTTGTCGGTCAAGCCGTCGATTGCAGGGTATTCACCTGCATAGATCAGCACGGTTGAGCCAAACAGATCACGCCCCGGACGAACGCCAATAGCATCAGCGTTGGCCTCAATCTCGTAGACGCGAAAGTCATTACCTCGAAGAGCCACGGCATTGACCTGATCCAACTGACGGTTGTACGCAGCCAGCCAAGGGTCTTGATTTGCAGTTGGATAGGTTATGCCGGTGGCTGCGTCGGTTGTCGCAGCTAGTGCGTTAGCTTGTGTATCGGTTAATTGTTTTTCTGCCATGTTTCAATCTCACTTGCTCACAGAATTAGGGCGGGGTCTTGCCAGTTCCATGTCAGCAGGTCCGTCCCTAATGTGATTGCGAGGTTGTAGGGAGCAGGTGGCGTGGGGCGGTGTTGGATCGTGGCCGTAGAAGAGAGGCTGCCAGTATTGCCCAGCACGTCTACGCCTTGCGTTTGGATCGCATAGTCGCCAGCAACGAACTCGGCGGCTGTGTCCAAAGTGGCGGTGTCGATATCGTGTCCAATAGGGCCGGGGCTAAAAGGGCCATTGCCGAATCCGGGGCCGGGGACGCTTGATCCAAATACACTGGCACCAAACAGGTCGCGGCCGAATCCTTGGCTTTTGCGAGATGCACCCAATAGATCGGATGTCTCCAGATCGATCACGCTATCGACATAGATGGACACCTGGTCA
>JAESSU010000066.1 GCA_016763955.1 Phycisphaeraceae bacterium
AGGCTCCGATCACCACGAGGACGCCAGCCGTGAGTAGCTTGCGGGATTTGGTCATCATCGCGATTAATGTGAGCACCAGTCCAAGCACATACACTGGCATGGCTTTGTAAAGCAGGGCAATACGGTTAAAGGTGGCTTCACTGCGAATTTTAGGTAGCTGTTGTTGTTCACGAGCAAGATGGTCTGTGATCAGTGGGTTGATCGTTGCCCAGTCTCCGTTTTGATAGGACTGACGGATGAGCACGAACATCGGAACCGATTGATCCATCGGTAAACCATCTAGGACATGTCGTAAATGTTCACCTATTCGTTGCCAGGGTAAATCATTGTTCGGGGGGACAAAGTGAATGCTGCTACGCGAGGCAAGTTGCTCATAGTGTTCTTTGAGAATGTTTAAATGTTTGATGACATCGGTGTCAATTTTAGTGGGGTTGTCTATGAGCCATTGTGTAAAGGCTTGTAAGTCAGCAAGTTCTTTGCCGAAGTTTGGACTTTTTTCCGGCGCGATAGAATTTTTGAGACGGACATAGGTTGTGAGGTGGGCGTAGAGTTGGATTACGGCTCGTTGGTAACGATTTTGTTGATGAGATTGGACGTTGCGGGCTTGATTGGCCTGCTCTGAGATTTTCCCAAGATGCGGTTGCAATTCCAGGAAGCTCCATCGCTTGTCCTCTTCGCCGAGTTGAAGCAACGTTTGAATGTCAGGATCGTGAATCAAAAACACACGATAGGTGTCTGCAATTTCTGGGCGGCACATGACGTCCATGAGCCATTCTAGGGCGTGCATTGACTTGTCTTTAACTTTGACCGTCTGCTTGCCACAGATCATAAGCATGTTTGAGCGTGCCACGGTATCCAAAGGTTTTAAACGCCCGCCTTGCATAACGGCGATTTGGCCAAGGGCGTTCCAATTCGGTTCGGTGATTGATTCATTTTCTTGAGCTAGTGTTGGCATTGTCAGGCAGAGGATCAGAAAGACAACAAGCATTAATGTCTTCTTGAAAGCCGCAGGAAGTGACGCAGTCAATTCCTGCTGGAATCCGCATGCGCAGCTTCCTGCGGCTTTTGTTTGTTCCAGGATAGATTGGTTTTTTGAAAAGATATATTTCATGCCTGCACCTGTGTGTCTCGTTTGGTTTGCTGTTGGCGGAATTTAATAAAGTGGGTGATAAAGTGGTATCCCATGCCCAAGGTCACCAGGATGCATGCGATGTAGGGCAGCGCCGCAGCGGGGTTGCGGACAACTTGGAGAATGGTGGTTTTATCATCGTTGGCAAAGCCTGCTTGATAGAACGTTTTGCCTGCATAACGCAGGGGCTGGTTCATACTAATTGTGAAGCTGCGGTCTTCATTTTGGGCGGTGTCGATGAGTCGAATTCGGCTAGAGAATGCGGCAGGTGTATTGGTGCCGGTGAAGCGTTTGTGTTCGAACTCTTGAAGTTGAATGGTCATGGGCAGCATGTACCTGCGGTGACGCAGTTGTATTTCATAGGTCTTACCGTCGATATCCACGGTGTCTGATTTTATAAATGCGGTGGAAAGCAGCCATCTGCCTAATGATTTATCTTTGTGAATTAGATCAACATAGACACAGCTGGCATTACGTCGGTCATCGCCTTGAACCAGCGGGGCAGGCAGGGCTTTAACTTGTTTGCCAAAGCCTTGTGTTGGGATCGTGTTGACCCCCATGGTTAAATTTGCGTTGGGTAAGAACTCCATAATGGAAACTTTTACGGGCATGCGCGAGTCGTCGATGATGTTCCCGGTGGTGAGCTTGCTTCGTGGGATGCTGTAAACGGTGTCGCTTTTTTCTCCCGAGGGGTCGATGATCACCAGTTCAAAATCAAAAATGGCTTCGGAATAATTTTTAGCATCCCCATGATTTAGCACCATCTGACTTTCCACTGAGAACACATCGGTAAAAAGCTGTCCGACAAGGAGCATGACAATTCCAGCGTGCATGATCAGTATACCGCTGCGTTTGAGTTTCCATTTGTAAGTGGTTAGATACGCACAGGTGAGATTGGCGAGCATGATCAAACCGATGGTGTACCCGCCGAGGAGTACAGGGATCGTCATGCCGTTGTCCAGAGGCATCCAGACCACAAAGGATTGGAAGTAAATTTTTTGTGCTTCACGGATGGGCATTTGCGACTGGGCGAGTGTGCCTGCTAAGACCAACATCATGCCTGCGATGAGCACCACGACGGTGATGCGAAGCGAGGCGAATTTTTTGAGAGTTTTTTTCATCGTGCGTGCTAACTTAAGTCGGAGTCAATTTGTAGATAAGACTTGCGAAGCTGGGGACAAAGCATTTTTATATCACAGAGTGCACACAAACAAAGGCAACAATAAAAAGCCAATGGTTTTAATTGGTTTGGATTAGAGCTTGGAAATTTAAATCAATTTCATCTCTGATTCCTGTGTGTGTTGGGTGGTAAAGATGCTTGGGTCTATTTTACTGCCAGTTAACTGAGGTGAGGAAGGTGCCAAACGCAGGCAGTGCTTTTTCGATTTGGTCTGATGTGCCTGTCAATTTGAAGAACCATGTTTTGCCATTGATCATGCCAAAGGTGACCACCAGCCGTTTGGAGTCGTTGGCTAGGTCAATGCGATGAGCTTCTTGTTTGCCTAGTTTGTCAGGTTTAAGGGCTGCGGTGACTTGTGCATCGGTTTCGGTGGGGAGTCCGAGTTGGCCGCGCCAACGATTGACATTGGCTATTGTGCCACCGACATCACCGGGGAAGGCAGTGATGGCAAGATTGGCTTGGGATGGGGTCACAAAACGGTGCAGTACCATATTGCCTGGCTCGGTTTGTTGCCAGCCTTGGGGCAGTGTAAAGCTTAGTTTCTGAGACGTTGTAGCTTGTTGGGCTTCTGGGCCATGATTGTGGCCGGAATGGTCTTGTCCGTCCTGTGGATCATGAGCCGTCGCATTTGGAGCAACCGCAGCATGGGGCGCTTCATAGACATCAATTTCTTCTTCACCACAACCGGGTAGGACAAGCAGCGAACAGATGAGTGTCAGCAGTGCTGGATGTTGTAGCCAGTTCAAGAAGCGGGAGGGATTTTGCATGGTTTAATTTTTAGGCTATTGCGTGTTTTTGATATGTTCGGCTGCTGCGTCGGTCATTACTTTGGCCAAAATCGTATAGGTCACCGTCCAGGCTTCCTTGACTTCATCATTCCACGCGTTACCTAGTCCTTGTTCTAATGTCTTAAGTAACGCAGCGCCAACGGTATCATACATGCTAGGGGTGACTTTGTAATCCACGTGGCGGACACCGGAGGCTTGTACTGCGGGGATGATGGCTTCGAGATTATTTAAACCGTTAACAGCCGTACCGAGCATGGCCATGAGTTTCTTTTTCTGCTGAGTCATATCTTGAGGGAAAATAGCTCGCAGTGCGGGGGCCATCTCAAACGAGGTTGCCATAGAACATGTCTGCAGCGGTGTCGACGATGGGAACGACCATGGCCCAGGTGCTTTGTACGAGTTCGATTTGTCTTGGTGTCATAGTTGTCCCTCTAATAAAAAAAGAGTTGAAATAGGCTTTATATTGTGGATTACTTTATCACAACTGGCAGCTTATAAAAAGATTTATGTCAAAACAGCAGCGATAATTGTATAGGATATGCCTTTGCGTGTGTATTTCCTTGATTTGAGACAGTCTTTGTCATTTTGATTTGCAATTTGTCAGGCACTGACCCACATGAAGCCTTAATCGTGTCTTGATGATGTTCCCATGCAACAGGCGGGTGTCGTTTAAGGACATCAAGCGTTACAAACCCACGAGAGGTTCACAAGCATTGGACACAAAAACACCTGTAAATCAGCTTGTATTTTACTTCCGTTCAACGCTGGCACGCGGTTGTTACTAGGTTTAGCGGACATCAAAATACTTTGTCACACCGGTTTGAGACGCAACTTGACCTGTTTGATTAAGGTGATGGCCAAGGGAAATTTGCTTGCGACTGATCACTGCAGAAATTAAGAGAGTTTGCAGTGATCCTAAGCAGTCGTAAGTGATTCGTCGCTCGGAGGGTAAAAGGAGAAGACGCTGATGATACACCGCAGGGTGTTTGTGTTTGTGATGTCGTTCCTGTTGGGTGCAATGGCTTCAATCGCCCTTGCCTCAGATTGTCAGACGCAATCCACAAAACCATCGCACACGCTTGGCCAGATGATTCTGGTAACCGGTGATGATTGATCATTTTCTGA
>JAESSU010000067.1 GCA_016763955.1 Phycisphaeraceae bacterium
CCTGACGCACGATGCCGTTCATCACATCCAAGGCACGTAGGGATTTAATCAGGTTCACGGGCCGGCCAATCTCAATAGCAGACGCGACGGTTTGGGCGTGGTAGTTTTGCGCATCCATCTGCTGATAAAAGCGATCAATGGTATCGTGATCGGGACGGCCGTCATTCCAGCGGACGCCCTTGTCGTTGTAGAGTTGATGTAGCGGGTTGGCACCGGCTGCTTGAATGACAGCAAGCCTTGGAATTTTGTTGATGAGTCCCAATTCTTTGAGTTCCATGAAGGCTTTACCAAAGGCTGAGCAATTGCCCAAGTTACCACCGGGGACCACAATCCAATCGGGGATTTCCCATCCTAGTGATTCGAGCACGCGGTACATGATGGACTTTTGCCCTTCCAATCGGAAAGGGTTTACGGAGTTCATCAGGTAGATGCCCAGCTCTTTATTTTCGGTTGCGATTTGTTTTACGCGGTGGAGGCATGCGTCAAAGTCACCTTGAATTTGTAGGGTACGTGCGCCGTAGTCTAGGGCTTGGCTGAGTTTGCCATAGGCAATTTTGCCTGATCCGATGAAGACGATTCCGACCATTTGCGCTTGAGCTGCAAACAGTGCCAGTGATGCGGAGGTGTTGCCTGTGGAAGCGCATGCAACACGGGTGGCCCCGACCATTTTGGCATGTGTAAAGGCTGCGGTCATGCCGTTGTCTTTAAAGCTACCTGAGGGGTTTAAGCCTTCATATTGCAGGAACAGATTCCCGTTTTTCATGCCCAGTTGTTTGCCTAGTAGGTCTGCAGTTTGAAGCAGTGTACGACCTTCGCCGACGGTGACAATGTCACTTTCCTGATGGAAGAATGGCAGCAGTTCACGGAATCGCCAGATACCTGAAAAGTCCAAACGCCCTGCTTCGCCACGCCCCTTAGTAGCCCAGCGGGGTTCAAAGTCCGCAAGTGACTTAGGCGGATTAGCTTTGTCCCAGTCATAGCGGATGTCCAGCAGTGAGGACCTGCCATTGACCGCGCAGGTCGGGCATGAAACGTGAACTTCGTCAACGCTAAATGTCGCGTTACAGTCGGGGTTGATACATTGTTGGCGTGCGTATGTCATAATTGATTCCTATTGAGTCGGTCATTGTAACAAAAATATTGAGAGTTAATCGCCAAGTCCCCCGAAAGCAGGGCAAACGCACGTACACCCTGTCTTGGCGAGCTAGGCTGTGTCAAGCTTGGTTTTGCCCCTCGGCCAACTGTTAAATCAGCTTGCAAAGTATTTTGGTGCAACATTTTGACCGACGGTCAATTCCGTGTTGACACAACACGGCTCGCCAAGACCATTTACGGGACGTGCCTTTGCCCTGCTTCGGGGGGGGTTGGCGACCCAAAAGAGGAATCCGATATGTCTGCCAAACCGCTCATTGGGATCATGCTTGATAACAAGGATGATTCTTTTAGTAGCAATAAATATCTCACTGCGATGACTTACAGCCAGCGTGTGTCTGAAGCAGGTGGCCTGCCGGTGCATCTGTCTCAGAACGTGTCGTTGGTGGAGGATTATGCACATGCTTGTGATGGGTTTATTTTTACCGGTGGTAATGACCCGGACACGCGGCCATTTGGTGAACCGTTGCATCCTAAAGCCCGGCTCATTGCGCCCGAACGTCAAGCTTTTGAGCTGGCATTACTCGATACATTGGCTCATGCTCATGCTCAAAAGCCGGTGCTAGGGGTCTGTTTAGGAATGCAGATGATGGCATTGCATGCGGGGGGAAAACTAGAGCAGTATCTCCCAGATGTCATGGCAAATGCAGCATCACATGCAAACGACCAGCTGCATCAAGTAGACATGGTGGCATCCTGTCCATGGGTCGAGTCGATGCTCTGTGATGAACCGAAAGTCTGTTCATATCACAGGCAAGCTGTTGCAGATAGTGGCAAAATGCGTGTGGTGGCTAAATCACCTGATGGCGTGATTGAAGCAATCGATGACCCCACACGGAAATATTACATCGGCCTACAATGGCACCCAGAACGTGTCATCATCAGTCAACGGTTTTGGCATGCTTTCGTTGCTGCCTGTCAGCCCATTGCACGAGCAACATAAGTGTAAGCACCCCCACAATCAAAGCCGCATCAGCAACATTAAACAGCCAAGGGTAGACCTCTGTATTCCCGCCGGGCCAATTAAGTCCAAAGGGCAAATGCACGCCTGGAAATAGCCAGAACATATCGCGCACTGCGTTGTAAACAACACGGTCATACATATTGCCTAATGCTCCGCCGAGAATCAGCGCGTAGCAAATATGAACTGGATAAGCTTTAACAGCAGACCGCCAGAATAAAAAACAGATCAGCCCGGTGGCAATGACACTCACAGCGACAAAGACCCATTGTGCGCCTTTGCCAATACCAAAAATCGCCCCGGTATTAAGTGTCAGCCGGAGACTTAGAACATATGGGACGACTTGCATCGGATCGTGATAGGGAATTTGCTGTGGGACGTTACGGGCAGCTGCTTGTAATTGGACCGCTGAACCTGCAACATTTTCAAATGACCAGTATTTGATCAACAGATCTGCACCTAGGGTAAGCAACATGATGCCAACAAACAAAAACACGGGGACAAGGGGTCGGGTCCTCACCGTTTTTACCGTCTTAGGTGACGTGGGTATGAGCCGATCAGATTCTAATTCGGACGTGGTCAACGTCGACTCCAATCAGCAGAGACATCCAGAGTGCAACCCCGTCGTCAATGACTTGTCCTGTTGCTTGTCGTATGCGGTCCTGGAGATTTTCAAACCTCCAAAGCGTGCATCACAGACAAGTGATACCCAAGGTGTATCATTATTTATCGAGTAGGCCTTGACGGTCCAATTCAAGTGCTATTGCAATGCTGTACTGCGCCCATGGTTTAGCTTCAAGTCGGGCACGGCTGATAGACTTTCCGGTCAAAACACAGATGCCGTAGGTCTTGTCTTCAATGCGTACCAGAGCTCGGTTAATGCGAACCATTAGAGCCCGTTCGGATTCCATGAGGCCGAGATTGAATTCTTGCTCAAAGTTATCCGTACCTGTATCGGCCATGTGTTCATAGGAGACACCTTCACCGCCAGTCTTAACGTCTTGAGCAAGTTGAGCAAAGTCGCCAAGGATTTCCGCACGTTTATTGATCAACAATTGTTTAAAGTATTTCAAGTCTTTTCTGGCTAGGCCGGACTTGATTTTTTTGAGCTGTGCTTCGGTCAGTTGCGTTTCAGGTATCTTCACCCGGTTATTGTTGCTGTGGATTCCGCCGCGTCCAAGACGCTTGCGTAACTTAGCAACGCGTTCGGAAACGCCACTACCATTGGAACGAGAGACCATTTTCTTAGGACCGCTAGAACTTTCAACAGCTACTTTAGCAGTGCCCTTGGTTGTTTTTTTAGTCGTCGTTTTTTTAGTGGTCTTGGCTTTAGATGCCGCTACTTTTTTAGACGCAGTTTTCTTAACAACGGCTTTTTTGGTAACAGTTTTTTTAGTCGCAACTTTTTGGGTTACAGCCTTCTTTTTGCTCACTTTTTTGGCAGGTGCTTTTTTCGTGACCTTTGGGGTTGTTTTTTTAACAACCTTCTTAGCCGGAGATTTAGCGACCTTCTTCTTTGTCACTTTGGAGATTGTGCTTTTAACAACCTTCTTGGTGGTCTTCTTTTTTGTTTGTGTTTTTTTAGCCACTGAGTGAACTCCGTATCCAGCCGTCGTAAAAGACATTGCTTGTTGTATGCACGAAGCAGGCGACCGAAACAACCTTTTCGCCAGCCTGATGATGGTAGTCTAAGATTTTACATTTCAATTGTAAAAACATCAAATGAAGCAATCGTTATCGGCCTTCAAAATGAACTTTTGGGCTCAAAAAAATCGGCTGTAAACATCTTTTTACGACTGTTCTAAAACAACTTATCACAAACAATAAGACATCCCCCGCCCGCATCATGCGTTGGCAGTCAATGATTGATCGTTTGAACATGATCTGTGGCTAATTACCCGTCGAGCATGCCCGCAGCCTTGGCGAATTCAAAGACGCCCCCAGCATCAACAATAGGTTTAATATCACCTAAAGGTTTAAGCTGATAATTTTTATTTTGCGTGTGATTCACCAGCGTACCTGCTTCGATATCAACTTCCAGATCATCACCGGTATTGATTTCTTCAACAAGACGTTGAACTGATTCACAGGGCAATAAATACCCGCCATTGACACAGTTGCGGTAGAAAATCCGAGCATAAAATTCAGCAACCACGACCTTGGCACCCGCTTCGGCGATGGCTAAAGGGGCATGTTCGCGAGAGCTACCACAACCAAAGTTTTTACCACCGATGATGACTGTATATTCAGTCGCAAATTCACCTTCGGGTACAAAACGGACCTCGCCACTTGGGAGACCAAGCTTGCCTTTGGGCAGACCTGCCATGGCATACATCCCAAAGAACTTGCGTTCGGCAGGATCTGAGGGGTTGTACGAAAGGAACTCCGCAGGGATGATTTGATCCGTATCAATGTTATCACCTAGAACGTATGCTTTACTTTGCTCTAAAACCAGACGGTTGGGATTATGGAAACGTGAAGCCTAGGATTTATTATCA
>JAESSU010000068.1 GCA_016763955.1 Phycisphaeraceae bacterium
GTGGGATCGTCACTGCTAAAAAAGTTGTGATCGACACGCTCGTGAATCATGCACGGAGTTTGATTTACACCACTGCCCCGCCCCCCTCACAGGTTGCCAGTATTGCCGCAGCGTTAACGGTCATCGCCAATGAACCTTGGCGACGTGAACGTCTCGCTAAAATAAGTCAGCGTGTTCGTGAGGCAGTCATTGAAATGGGATTTGAATTACCAGCTTTAACTGTCGCAACACCCATTATCCCCCTGCTCACGGAGTCCGCAGAATCAGCCGTCGCGCTGTCGAATTATTTAAATAGCCAAGGCATCCATGCACCAGCGATCCGCCCTCCCACGGTCGCGCCCAATGCTTCACGGGTTCGGTTAAGTTTGCGTTGCGATTTGCAAGACCCACAAATTGATCACCTAATCCAAACACTTGAGCAATGGCGTAAACAAAATCTGTCTTAACCAGCCTTCTGGGAGTATTTTATTCATGGCATATGACGAAGGTTTAGCAGAACGACTCGAATCCTTCATCCCCCAAGATTCGGGGCAAACCCTGACCACCACCTACATGTTCGGCGGATTGGGTTACTTACTACAGGGGAACTTCTGCATCGGTATCTGGAAGGACTGTCTAATCCTACGTGTGGGCATTGAAGTCGCCCAGAGCTTGCTAACCCAACCCAACATCAAACCCTTCGACATCACCGGCAAATCCATGAAAGGCTGGGCAATGGTAAACCCCGAAGCACTAACCGAAGACGAAGATTTACAAAACGACATCCAATTATGTTTTGATTTTGTACAAACGCTACCTAAAAAATAGTAGGGGTCTTCGAAAAACCATGCTGATTTTTCAAATACTTCATATGGCTTGATGAATGTTATCTCACATTCTCAGTCAGTATTTGTGTGAAATTTTCCGGCCCGCCTGAAGGCTTCTTCGATAATTCGTCAGGGGGCGTTTGATCTTCAGTTTTGGCATTAGCATCGTTGCACTCTTCTTGGAAAACTTCACAAGGATCATTGCTTTGAGAACTCACATGCGATTGGGCTGCTTGGGCAACATCTTGATCATCACGTTCTTTGCACTCAGAAAGCCTTTGATTGATTGAATCAATGCTATGTGCCTGAGCCTCAGCAGGGTTTCGACCTGCGATGATAATTTTATTACGCCCCGTGTTTTTAGCTTGCAAAAGCGATTCATCTGCAGACTCTAAAATCAATTGCAGATCATCAGAGAATTGATTGTCGTTGACCCCCATACTAACAGTGAAAACCGGTAAGACGCCACCCGAAAGTGCCTGAGCAAGCTTTATACGGACTCGTTCTAGGATTGGGACTGCTGCAATAGCTGTGAGATCGGAAATTAAGAGTACAAATTCTTCACCGCCCCAGCGTGCAGCCAGATCAGTGGGACGCAAGGTTTCTTTGAGGATTCGTGAGAACAAACGCAAAGCTCGATCCCCTGCATCATGACCATGTTTATCATTGAGCTGTTTGAAACGATCAAGGTCACAATAGGCAATGGCAAACTTCTTGCCACTGGCGATCTGTTTACTTGCAGTTTCTTCGAAACTCCGACGATTGCGAAGCCCTGTTAACGGATCCGTCGAAGCGCGGTTCGCGTTCTTGGCAAAGGCACGCAACAGACCGACTCGGTCACCTAATCGATTGGCGACCTGTTCGAGAGTTTGCACATCAACGTGATCAGGCAATTTATTAAGTTGGGAAATCGTGTGCAACGCCCCGACTGACCGCCCCATAATGGTAATGGGGATACAAGTCGCGGAGCAAGCATTTTCAATACTTTTGTTTTTGATATACGGGCAGGCATCAAATTGTGAACTGTCAGAAAAGTTCGCAACAGTGCCACTACGAACTGCATAACATTGATCTGGTGATTTAACCGTACAGCCTGGGCCACCGGTTTGGGGGTCTGTGGTAGCGACTTGTTTAATATGAGCATGACTCGAGTCCGCAATAAGAATTTCTGCTGAAAGGTTAGGCGTGTAATGTTTGATAACTTTGGTCGCTAAGCCCAACACATCAGACTCAGACTCTGCCATTTCTAATGCAGTGGATAAACGAAATGAAAACTGTTGTGCATGACGTACGACTTGTTGTTCATCTTCTTGCTGGTCAATCTTTTTTTGCCTAGCTCGAATGGACATATAAAAAACAATTGTCATCACAGCACCTAAAATAGCTGCAAAAGCAATGGTGGCATAAAGGATAGACTGCGAAAAACCAGAACGATCGAGCAGTCTTGCTTTGGTCGCATTAAAATGCACTTCTTCCCGGTTTGTTTCGATCTGTTTGATAAGGCTTCCAATGGGACTAAAGGCCATTTCAATTTCTTCAACCGCTTTATCGAGCTCGACTCTGTGGGTCTTTGGATCAAGACTCGAATCGTACAACCGTTTTGCTTTGACCTGCCATACGCTGTGTAACGCTTTGAGTTGTTTAAACGATTTCACTAACGCTTGATCATCATGTTCTTGATTTTTAAATGCAATCATTTGCTGATCAATGTTTGCGATGTGATCCGTAAAACGAATTCGATCACGCATTCTTAATTTGTCACTGGATGTCTCAAGACTGTGAACCAATGCATTTTGGGCATCAGTCATATCTCGATTCAGACGGATAATAAGAGTCAAAGTCGGTAAATCATAGTCCATTAAATACTGGACATCAGAGGTGACTCTCGTCACAGACACCAACGAAACTGCTGAGACCAAAACCAGCATCAGGAATATCCAAATGCTGAAAACAAGAAATCGAGTTTGGTTAGAAAAACCTTTAAGCATGGCGGGTTCCAGGTTGGTTAAAAATATCCTTAAGGGGGTTCAAAATATCCTTCTGTGGCCCCCTTTATTTCAACCCATCAGATATTCCACATCAACTATTGTGACTTCATCGACAAATTAGACTGTTAAGTTGATCAACAAGTTGGGAATGGAGAAACAGTTTAACGGTCTGATTAACAGCATTGTGAGTTACACAATGTAAAAACAAAACCGCATAACTTAGACGGACTTACGAATTAGAGCGTTTATAATCTAACTGTAAGGGTTAACCCTAAAATCTCACAGGAGCTCGTAAAACAAGACTTAAAGGTATCATGTTACTATTCCACATTGCTATTAAACACTCGACCGATCTGGCGCAGGGCTTGACGGATGCGTTGTTCGTTTTCGACTAATGCCATACGGACATAGCCTTCACCTAGCGGGCCAAAGGCAGCGCCCGGTGTCATTGCGACTTGGGCTTCTTCGACTAAGCTCATGCACATCTTATTGGTGGAGCCTTCATAGCGAGCCAAATGTTCTGGATTAACTTTAACCCAGACAAACATGGTGGCCATGGGGCCTGTATCGCCTTCGACCTGCCAGCCCATACGACGCAGTCCCCGCACCATGACATCACGGCGTTCCTGATAAATCTGAGCCTGCTTCTCGACAAATTTATCCCCTTCACGCATCGCAAGAATCGCGGCGATCTGCACAGCCTGAAAGATGCCATAGTCGTAATAACCCTTGATGGTACTCAAAGCACTGATCATCTGAGAGTTGCCGCAACAAAATCCAATCCGCCAGCCAGCCATGTTATAAGGTTTAGAAAGCGTCGAGAATTCGACTCCCACTTCCTTAGCCCCCTCAGCTTGCAAGAAACTAGGCGCTTTATAATCGTCAAAACAAGTTTCGCCATAAGCAAAATCGTGAAGCACAATCACTTCATGATTCTGTGCAATTTCAACGACTTTATTAAAGAACGCAAGGTTCACCGTCATGGTTGTAGGATTGTGCGGATAGTTAAGGATCATCACCTTGGGTTTAGGTGTCATCGCGACAAAAACATCTTCAAGGCGATGTAAAAACGCATCGTCATTACCTAGTGGTACTGAGATGGTACTCGCGCCCGCAAGGATCACTGCGTAGGTGTGAATCTGAAAAGCCGGGTCA
>JAESSU010000069.1 GCA_016763955.1 Phycisphaeraceae bacterium
CAGCGCGAATCTGTGGACCTTGCGCAACTCACCGAACTAGACCACATCGATGCGAGCTACCTTGGACTCTGTGGGGCAGGTGGCAGCGTTGCAACCATGCAAAAACAAAGTGCGGCATTGCTAAAAAGTAATCTCAAACCTAATCTCGTCGTCATTGGCATTAACCTATATCATCAGGTCAACCCGTTGGTCATTGCCCAGCTCAAAGCGGATCACGCAGATACTACAGTCGAAACCAAAATCGGCATGCCCATCATCACCCCCCTGCTCAAAGGGGACCTTCGCAAGACCTATCACCAGACTAGAGAACGTATATGGGTCTATCAACGAAGGCGCGATGTCAGTACCACCCTGACGAAAAAACTCGCTATCGTAAATAGCCAAATACTCAAACTCTTTGGCACCACTTCGCAAAACAGTTCAGATCAACTCACAAGCCCGTGGCGTGAGATGATTCGAATCGATGGCCCGGAACATGCCTCAGCAGCAACCTTTACCAGTCAAATCAAAAGCTATCGCAATCGGGGTTTGTTTGATCCTCAATCCTACGACTTGCAAACAATCAAAGATGAAAGCGACGAGCTAAACAACATCATCAAGCAATTACAGTCCCAAGAAGCCCAGGTGCTCATCATGCTCATGCCTGAGTATTCGACACTTAGGCAAGCAGTCCCAGCCATTGCATTGCAACGACTAAAGAGCAATCTAAAAATAGCATTTGGTGATACCGCCCCGCAGATCATCGACATGCGAGAGTCTTTGCCTGATGAACTATTCTCCGATATCTCACATGTGAACTCAGCAGGCCGAGCAGCCTACAGCAAACGCATTGCCCCAATACTTGCTAGACAGATGCAGTAAATCGTTACAGCTTCAAGATTGTTTTGCACGTTGACCACGGATGCGTTGAGCCAAAACAAGCCATGCGGGCATGACCGTCCAGCAGGCGAGCAATGTCATAATCAAACCAAGACTCACCACGAATCCAAGACTGCGAATCCCACGATGTTCAGCGAACATCATGCACGCAAAACCAATCACAGTCGTCAATGTCGTAATCGTGATCCCCTTGCCCGTTGCCTGTGTTAAGCCCGGCGGATCATCTTCAGGATGCTGGCGATAACGATGCAGCACGTGAACACCACTATCAACACCAATGCCAAACATCAATGGCAAGACAATAATGTTTGCAGGATTAATCTGCATCCCCACCAACAACATAATTGCAAACGTCAAACTAAAACCCACAGCCACCGGCAACAAAACAAGCAAGGCATCATGCACATTGCGAAAATCAATTAACACAATGACAAATACAATCACCAACGCCAACACGCCCGCTTTAACATAAGCATCACGAATCAACATCCCCGACTGATAAATCTGCATCAGTACGCCAGTGACCTTGCTATCGACTTGCTGCATTTGCTCTACAAAGACGGGCAAAAATTCAGGAGACAACGGACTTAACCCAGCAGACAGTTTGGGATAAACCTCCAACGTCCAGCGACCCGCATCATCGTGATACGCTCGTAATAATTCTTGAGGCACATCAGCAGGTGTTAACGGCGAAGTATCCAAAGCATTATTAACTTTTTGAGCAACGTTAATCTGTAAACCATTAAACCACTGATTTAATTGACCCACACGTTTAGGTAACGATACGGTCTCCCATTGAGACATTGCCATATTCAATGCCATCACCGACTGCCCCACAGCCTTAATCTGCTGTTTAAACGCATCGGGCATTTTAAAAAGAGACGCACCGTTAATAGCCAATTGCAGTGCTTGAAGTTGCGTTTGCAATTGCTCAATTTGCTGCGGCGTTGCACGCGAGTCGGTGATCAACTTTGGATTTAACACACTGGCGATTGGGGCTTTTAGTTTTGTAATCGCATCGATTTTGGTTTGCTCATCGGGCGGGAATAACAAACCAATACCGCCAAAGGTCGGTTGAACAAGGGGGAGTTTGGCAAAATCAGCGATGCGTTGGCGAGCTTGCTCGATATTTTTGCAGACACTTACGCCAAAGTAGATCGACTCACCGCCATCGGTCATAATTCGCTTTGCCCAATTCATCGCAGGGGCATTGACCGGTTGGAGCTTAAGTAGGTCATAGTCAAACTGCACCCGACTGTAAACGTAAACGCTTGAAATGACGGTCAAAAAGATTGCAACCGTCACCGTCAAGATCGGGTGTCGAGCAAAGGGCATGACCCAGCGGGTCTCAAAAAAGTGCAGCTTGCGGTCATCCATCGGTTTGAAATGTTCATGGCCGGGCTTCACTAATCGCAGAAGCGCAGGATAGACGCTGAACATGGCGAGCAAACAAAGAAGCACGCCCACACCCGCGATGAATCCCATCTCTGCAACGCCGGTAAAGTCCGTAAGCATTGTGGTCATAAAAGCTGCTGCGGTGGTCAGTGCGCCGGTGAGAATCCCTGGGCCGGTGATGCGAAAAGTTTGGACCAGCGCATCGCTAAAGCCTTCTTCGGAGTCATCGTGGTCATGCCGAAGATTTTCAAAGCTGGATTTTAGATGCACTGCAAAGTCGATCCCAAGACCGAGCAGAATAATGGTGAAGACTACACTAATCACCTGTAAGTGCCCGATGGTGATCGTGAGAACCCCAAAGGACCAAGCAATGCCAATGAACAAAGCGATCATCGCAAGCAGCGGGCCTCGAACACTGTGGAACGCGAGCATAAGCAGGATCGCAATGAGGACAGATGCAATGATCGAAGAAATCGTAGAGTCACGGGTGGCAATGGCAGTTTCTTGCCCTTCCACCACTTCAATCCCAGTAAGCCCCACCTGCCCCCGGAAGTTCATTTCTTCTGGAACACTCTGGTTCCCTCCCAAGTTTTTATTGAACTCAGGTTGGGTTAGGAGTGAATCGATTTCGTGTTGAATTGCGTTGATTGTGCCTTCAAATGCGTTGAGCTTGCCGATCTCTGGTAATGGGGTGATGCGAATAAAATAGAGCCGTCCATTGGGGCTGGTGAGATACTGTATTGCGGGCATGTCTGCGGACACTTGAGCTAGCATGGGCAAGGTTGTGTTTTGCCCTGCTAGAACATGATGATAACTTTGAATCAATTGATCGAACTGTTTAATGCGATGGGTAAGGCCCTGTTGCCCTGCTGTATCGGACTGGTTATCAGACGTCACGGCCTGCCTGATTTGAATAATAGTCCTTGCGAGCAAATCAGATGGTGATGATGAAAACAAGAGTGTCTGGCTTTGTTTTATTTGATCAAGTTGAGCATTAAATGTGTCCCAAGGTGCGAGTCGAATTGCTTTGGGTGTAAAGTCTGCCGTATTGAGTGTGCTGGTGACTTGGCCTGTTAGTGGCAGCGCGTCGAGCTTGGGCGCAAGTTGAGAGACAAACTTGCGAGCGAGAGCTTCATTTTCCCAAGCAGGTTGTGCGGGCGACTTTTCATGGGGCATTAAGGGGCTAATCTTAGGGCCACTATCCACGACAACGACCAAATCGCGTGATCCGGGGAACGCACTTTGCCAATCTATAAAAACTTTATTCCACGATAGTTGTGGCGATATTAGGTCATTTCGATTAGGTTGAAATTCTAGTTTACAAACCGTGACCACAACCGACACCCCAGCCAGCAGCAACGCCAGCAGGAGAATCATTTTAGGACGATGAGCCACCAAACGAGCCCAAGTTCCTAGCAAGTGATAACGACGATTTTGGACCATGAATCAAAGATCGTATGTTGGAATCGGATAAGGAACAAGCCCGGTGATCATGGCGCTACGTTGGCGATTTTAAATGTGCATTGGGCAATCGCCTAAGTGCTTATATAGCCCTCGGGTATGGTTTTGTCCGCACTGCAAACGTTTTGGAGACTTAGAACAACCTGCCGTGTACACAAGCAACCCGTCAAGATTAATTGCGGCTGGTATAAAGCATCAAATCAAGGTTCTTAAATCTGAAAATTAAATAGGCCGTTTTCTGTTAAGATGAACTGCAACCAGCCTCAAGGATAACGGGTAATGACAGACGTAGAGCCATTAAAGATGACCCAACGAGATGACTCGGATGGTCAACAGGAGCATCAAAGCGATGCTCAGCTTGCCAGCTTAATTGCACAGGGTGACCGTGCAGCAGCAGGAGAGCTCGTTGTACGTTACCAAAGACCGGTTCGTTCGTTCCTGTTAAAGCTCAGTGGCAGCACTTATGTGGCAGACGATATTGCACAGGAAACTTTTGTCCGCGTTTTCAAATATGCCAAGCGTTATGATCCTCAATTCAAGATGATCACTTGGCTTCTGACCATTGCACGGAGACTTTGGCTTAATCAACTTAGACGCAAAGACAATCAAACGCGAAACACCAGTTATGAACTGATGTCCGAATCTTCACTAGGCCCAGCCATGAAAATGCAACGAAAGGACCAATTGGATCACACCCGCAAGTTACTCAGTGAAGCGATGACGCACCTAACTGAGCCACAGCGGACGGCATTGGTTCTGTTTCACCAGCAAGAATTACCTGTTGGTGAAGTCGCAAAGGTTATGAAAATGCCCGAAGGCACCGTAAAAAGTCATCTTCACCGCGCACGAGCGGCTTTAAGGAAGATATTGCAACCCCAAATGGAGGTTACCGAATCGTGAATCAACACCCATCAATCGAACAACTCTGGGACGCATACCGCGATGATGACATCACCGCGGCTGACAAAGTCCTGTTCGAACAATATCTAGCGGATCACCCCGATCAAGCTCAACTATTCCAAGCTGAATCGCATTGGCTTGAGAGTCTGCATGTTCAGCCTGTTGCGATGGCGATCTCCCCTGCTGAGACATCCGCCAACCGTGCGTTTGCCAACACTGTTTTAGCCCAATGGGATGAGCAGTCTAAGCCTGTCCTAGCTCGAATTCATTGGAAGTCCGCAGCCTTCTCCGCAAGCTGGCTTGTCGCAGCAGCTGCGATTGCCATTGCCATGTGGGTCAACGCGCCCCAAGCAACCGTCAATCAAACCAACAATCCAACCGTTGCTGATAGCCGTTCCGTCCAAGTCCATCGCTGGCAAAACCGTGACCACCGTCACCCCCTGACCTCACTGGTACAAAACATGGACGAAACCTATGATCAACAGCCCACAAACGTCTTTACAGCTTTTAGTTCCATGATGAATCTAAGCAACGTCGAAGTCACCCCCATCCAACAAGCCAGCTTCCAGGAGCATTAATTCAATGCAGTTTTGTGGTTTACTCTTGATTATTTCCAGTTGGATGGCTGTCACCCCCGCCCCCCCACAGGACGCGCCCCTGATTAGCGATCCCATAGGGCAATGGATTCCAGCAGACTCTGCAATGGTGCTCGAAATAGCCAATGCTAGACAATGGTCTGGCAATTTTGGGAGCAATCAACTCGGGCAAATGCTCATTCGCTTTTCACCCGCAAATCGATTCATTCGCGGCTGGCATCGGATGCAACGCATGCTCGGTCAAACCCACGACGAAATGGTAGATAACTATTTCGGCCAATCCGTGGTTGTCGTCGCTGCACACACCGGCCCACAATCTCCAATGGTCATCATCAGCAAGTTACGCAATCGGCAAGTTGCCCTTGACATGATTGCCAAACTCCAGCTCCAGTTGCGAGAAAGTTTTGAAGATCACCAAGTTTTTCAGACCCCAGATGGCGGTGCCATCCTCTCGCTACATGACAAATCCCCCACCATTATTCTCACCTCCGAGCGTAATACCCCCTACCTTAAACGCCTCATCATGGCCGCAACAACTGAACCGCTTCTTAAGAATGACCCTGCCTTCATTAAGTTCTTAGCCAGCACGCCTGATGATGCTATTCTTAAGGGTTATATCCGCCCGGTTGACGGCGAAAAACACAGCTTTTTCATTACCAATCATCCGGACGCAATCCAAGCACAATATGTCGGCAAAACGCCAAAAATAACAGAGATTATTTCACGCCTAGGCTCCAACGAGCCCCATCGCTTCGGCCCGCTTCCTGCCAATTGTATCGCTGCCCTAGCCGTCAATCTCAATGAGCAAAACACCAAGTCCATCGACCTACTAGACATGCTCATCGCACCTAAAACGTATGCAAAAGACCTACAACCCAAGCTTGGCAAGTCTGTTGTCTTTTTCTTCAATAAACCCGAGCAAGAACAAATACTCCCAGCCGTGGGCATTGCGCTACACATGAAAGATCAAAATCTTTCTGCAGACTTGGACACCTTCATGAAAAATATCATGGTGGTCAGTTCCATGACACTAGGAAAAAAACGCACACAACAGCCCGGTCAAAATGCCCAGCCCCCCATGCCCGTACAAGCAACGTTAGTCAAACATAACCAAACAGCTTACCGCACAGCACAAGTTGCCAACATCAAAATGATTCAACACGGGCTAACAATCGTCACCCCCATTGGACTAAGTTGGGGACGTATCAATGACTGGTATGTCGTGAGTTCTGACAAACAAACTTTCTGTGCCTCAATCGACAGTACAACCCAAAAGACGCCCTTTATAACACCTGCCTTAAACACTGTCGAAAAAGTACCCAGAACACGCATTGCTCAACTGCAAATTAAGCCTCAAGTCCTCGTTGACCATCTCAAACGATTTGCTCACGATGAGCCTGAAGATCAAAAAGTCACATCCTCTCGCCACTCCCAGCGTCAAGCCCCTATTCATATCACGGACTTTTGCAAGGCATTAAAGCAGTTCTCACAGATGTCTATAAACATCTATCAGGACGATCAGAATCAAATGGTTGCCCAAGTTAAAATTAGCCGCATCCCTGCGAAGTAATTCTCTGTTTACCCCACATCAATCAATCCCAGTGCATCACCGTATTGTTTAATTAGCAAACGGCGAAGGGTCTGATTGTCCTGCAATTTAAGCTGCGAATCAGCTTTGATCATGTCCACTGCATCGCGTTTAGCGAGTTGCAAAAGATCCATATCGTCAGGAATTTTGGCAACCCGCAAGGGAGGCATGCCATGCTGGCGTGTACCAAAGAAGTCTCCCATCCCGCGAATTTCCAAGTCCTTTTCAGCAATGCGAAAACCATCGTTGGTCGCAGCAATCGCATCAACACGTTGGATTCCCTCATCCGTCACGGGGTCGCAAATGAGCACACACAGGTTTTTGACATCTTGGGTCCCACGTCCGATGCGTCCTCGGAGTTGATGTAACTGAGCTAGGCCAAAACGTTCTGCATGTTCGATGACGATCATCGTTGCATTGGGGACATCGACTCCGACTTCGATCACCGTCGTTGCCACGAGTACATCGACTTTCCCAGCACGAAATTGGTTCATGATCTGATCGCGTTGCGCGGACTTTAATCTGCCATGCATGGATGAAACGGTGAAGTCGCTAAAGTATTTTTCCTGCAATAATTTTGAATGAGCAGCCACACTTTTAAGCGGATTCTCCGATGCCTCCTCAGCCTCATCAATGGCAGGCACCACCACATAAACCTGTTCCCCCTTGGCAACACGCGAAGCAATATAGCCATACACATCGTCTGATTGATAGGTCCGAACCACGCGCGTGATGATCGGTTTTCTGCCTGGGGGCAAGCCGTGAATCGTCGAGACATCCAGATCACCAAACAAAGTCAAACTCAATGTCCTCGGAATCGGCGTGGCGGTCATCACCAAATAATGCGGACTCGCAATCCGTCCTTCTTGAACCTGCGGGGACATCTTCGAACGAAAAGCAGCACGCTGAAGCACACCAAAGCGATGCTGTTCATCGACCACCACCAAAGCAAGATTATTAAATTGAACCGACTCACTAACGAGTGCTTGCGTACCAATAATGATGTCAATTTCGCCTGCTTGAATTTGAGCTTCAAGTTCTCTTCGCGCAACTGACTTGGCGGTCGCCTGACCTGCGGTGAGCAAGCCAATCTTCACGGATGATCCTTCGAGCGTTTTGTTCATCGACAGAAAATGCTGTTCTGCAAGCAACTCTGTTGGAGCCATCAGCGCCCCCTGATAGCCGTCAGCCACAGCCATGAGTAAGCCGTACAACGCGATCACCGTTTTGCCCGACCCCACGTCCCCTTGCACCAGCCGATTCATAGGGACATCACGTTGCAAATCCGAGGCGATTTCCGTGATCACTTTTGCTTGTGATTCTGTTAAATCAAAGCCAAACCGTTGGCGGATATGTTCATCTTTAGCTTGCGAAAACCGAAGCTCTGGAGCTTGCAATCGATCATGGTTGTACTGGCGTTTAAGCTCGATACCCAATTGAAGCAATAATAGTTCATTGTATGCAAGTCGCCTGCGTCCAACCCCCGGATCGTCGGGCATATTCGGGCGGTGTACCAGTTTGATCGCCTCGCCGAGTGTGGGCATCGCATGGTGATCAAGCAGTGTCCCCGGAAGTGGGTCTGGGATCTCGTCACCGAGTTGGTCCAAGACGAACGTGATTAGTTCTTCGATTTTCCCTGATGCCAATTTTTCTGTCGCTGGGTAGATCGGACGGCGATAGGACTTAACGGGTTCTGGAACCTCATCGTATGCAAGCGTTTCAAACTTGGGGTTTACCATCTGCGGGTAATCTTGAAAATGCTGCACTTTGCCGGTGACACGCAGATGAACGCCGGGAAAAAATTTATCTTGGAGATAAGCTGCATTAAACCAGACAAGACGAAGCGTATCTCCGTCATCAAGTAAGGTGACTTCTAGGCGGCCTTTGCCGCGTCCACTTGAGACCCAGCGTTTGGCCGCGACAATGCCTCTTGCCGTGCCGATGGTATCTGCCTTTAACTCAGAGACGCTGGATTCACCTGCTAAAAATTCATACCGCGAAGGTAAATGTTTCAGCATGTCGCTGACCGATTGAATCCCAAGTTTCTCTAATGATGCGGCGCGACTCTTCCCCACGCCAGGCAAGTTATTGACCGGGCTTGAGAGCGTGATGGGCGTAGTGGGTTTCGTATCCGTCATGAAGATGCATGATATCGTCTAACGGCTTAACGGGACACCTGATTCACAAACATCGGCACCGGGGGCAACGCATCGATAAACGCCCGACCATAACTCTTGCTCACGATACGGTGATCCAGCACGACCACACGCCCCGTGTCCTGCTTAGAACGAATGAGTCTTCCAAACCCTTGCTTAAATTTAAGCACGGCTTCGGGCAGTGAATACTGAGAAAAGGCATTGCCACCACTGAGTTTAATCTGCTCAATGCGAGCCTCAACCAACGGCTGATCCGGTGGAACAAACGGCAAACGCGTGATAATCACATTGCGTAATCCATCACCCACCACGTCCACACCCTGCCAAAAACTGTCTGCACCTAATAACACGCTCCGTGGGTTGCGTCTAAAAGATTCAAGCAATTCTGTTCGCTGCGCACCATTGCCATGAACCAGCAACGGCATATCTCGCAGCTCTAAAAAAGGCTCAAGCCATTGGGCAACACTACGAAGCAATTTAAAACTCGTAAACAAAACAAAGGCTCCGCCATCAGTCTGATCAATGTGCTTTAAAATGATCGGGCTCACCTTTGAGGCATAGTCAACATGATTGGGATCCGGCAAATTCGACACCACATGAAGCTGAGCCTGTTTCTGATAATCAAACGGCGAACCAAGCTGCATCGTCACCGTATCTTCTGGCAAACCTAGCCGCTGAGCCAAATGCGAAAAAACTTTATCGCCCCCGCCCGTCTTGCCCGTTGCCAAAGTTGCAGACGTAAGTACCACGCCCCCCTTAAGGCCATCGTTATTGGATCGTTTGTAGAGATGCTCCGAAAGAAGCCCGCCCACTTCTACCGGCGCACACACTAATTTTACTCGTGGGATACGATGTTCCGTCTGCACATCAAGCCAATAAACCGATCTTTCTAGCGACTGCTCAATCAAGGCTCTAAGCGAACCGCTAATACTTTCTGCGCGACTGATAAAGCTCCCCACTTCCAATCGGTCATCATCGTTTTCAGTGTTATCACGAACCAGCTTAAGTGATGAAGCTAAGTCCTTGAGAATCGGCGACAGCTCATTGGGCACGATGTCCGGCTGCTGAATCCGACCATTGTTACGGCCTTCATTTTCCTGCCAAGTGATCAGTTCACCAAAGAGATTTTCCATCGCATGATATGCCATGGAAGTTAAGTCCATCGCACGTTGTAAGCCCGGCACACTCGAACCACGCTTACGAAGTTGTGCAAAAAGATAGCCCTTTTGCTTTCGCTGATTCGCTAAACCAGAAAGCAAATGATACACCTGATAACGACTCACCGAAACACCAAAATAATCACTAGCCACACCTTCAACCGTATGTGCTTCGTCTAAAATCACATGGTCATAAGGAGGCAAAAAACCAAACCCATCACGACGCATCGCAAGGTCAGCAAAAAACAGTGCATGATTCACCACCAGCAAGTCCGCATTCTCCATGCGACGGCGAGCTGCCTGATGAAAACATTTGTTATAGGTCGGACAACGCCTTCCCATGCAATCTTCATGATCCGACTGCACGCGAGACCATACTGATGGACGCGATAGCTGGGGCAAGGTTGCAAGCGATCCATCGGTCGTGCTGCGACTCCATTTTTCAATCACATCAATCGATGCAACTTCTTGCGGATCAGGAAATAATTCCTGTTGCTGTTGTGAGGCACGCATGAGTCGTCGCAGTGAAATGTAATTGCCTCGCCCCTTGACCATCACCGCAGAAAACTCGCCGCCACTGACCGCTTGGATCAGTGGAATGTCCTTGCTTAACAATTGTTCCTGCAAGGCAATGGTGTGTGTCGAGACCACGACTCTGCCACGTCCAATGCTCTTGTCTGCTTCACCGGACTCCTGCATATCCATGATGTATTTAGCAATCGGCAGCAAGTAAGCAAAACTTTTACCCACGCCAGTTCCTGCTTCGATGACGCCCGTGCCACCCTGGTGCATGATCTGATCCACCGTCTTAATCATCTGCTCTTGCTGGGGGCGAATCTCAAATCGTTCGCCAAGCCGCCGAGCAATCGGGCCATCTGAACTAAGAATGTGTGACAGGTCCATGGGCATAGATGAACATCATAGCAGAGGCCTTGATCATTCGGGTGTCACGCATCGACATCCCCAAAAATTTACTCCCCCCCCCCC
>JAESSU010000070.1 GCA_016763955.1 Phycisphaeraceae bacterium
TTATGCCTCTGAATTGATCCTCTGTAGCTCAATTGGTAGAGCGAGCGGCTGTTAACCGCTAGGTCGCAGGTTCGAGTCCTGCCGGAGGAGTTTGATTAAAGCCCGTATCTTAAATGATGCGGGCTTTTTTTATGCGCTGGCAAAAAGCTCAAAGAGAACAGAAGTAAGTCACCAAGACCCGCAGCAGAGCAAGCCGCAACCCCAACAAGACAATCAGAACATTGCCGGGGATGGGGTTTTGGAAGCACGTCCGGGGGATCCGGGGGATCAGCCAACACACAAGGAACAACTTCCGGGGCTTCCGGGGCTTCCGGGGGATGATGAAGCGTTGTTATTGACGGTGACAGAGCTTGGTCAGCTACTAAAACTCTCGCGTTCATACCGTTGACCGTGATAGTTTAGGCGAGCAGCTTGCAAAGCGAACGACAGCCAACCACATCGTCATCATAAAACTCCCCCCCTCCCTCTCTCCATAGAGCAATCGTTTTCTAAGCTAGTTTTCATTGCCCTTTCTCAAGCATCTTGATCTAATACCAATCACATTTAAAACTTGTTCGTAACTTATTTCATCGCGAACACAATCGTCACAAAGTCTTATAAATCGTCCGATGGTATAAACTCATCATATCTAATCAATCCCGATTGAGACAGTCTGAAAAATGCTACCTTTGATAAAGTAAACCTTCAAACAAAGATGGGAAAATGAGACAAAAGCCAAAAAAAAATCTTTGGAAAAGTCAGGCTCTACAAACCCAAATGCCCCTGTCCTCTACTAACAAAGCAATATACAAAAAAATCACCTAAACATTCCCCCCCATAATCATCCTCAAATAAGACTTGACTATGGCAAGGGGCAGGCCTACCATAAATTACTCAAACGTTTGAGTATGCGTTTTTTGATTCAAAATAACCCTTTTTATCGTCCCCATTCAATAAAAAGCGGTGAAAGGGATGGTACATTTTTATGGCATGTCGACTTTCAGATATTGCTCAGCAGGTTGGCGTGGATGTTTCAACCGTGTCACTGGTTCTTAATAACAAGCCTTTGGCCCAAACATTTAAACCTAAAACCCGACAACGAATTCGAGAAGTTGCCAAAGAATTAGGCTATCAACCCAATGCCGCAGCACGGGCATTACAGACCAAACGAACGGGCAATATTGGTTTTATTATTTCAGATACTGTGCATGACGTATGGGTCAATACTTATTTTGGCAAGCAGCTTGCCGGCTGTGAGCAGCAGTGTCGTGACCGCGGTTACGGGCTTCAGATTAGTCGCTACAACCTTCAGAATATCGATCAATTTGTGTTCCCCAAAAAAGTAGGCCAACGGGCGATTGATGGTTTAGTTTTGACAGGCCATATTGCATCAGCCGTGCTACTTCGTTTTGCAGAATTTAATATCCCATGTGTCAGTGTCGGTGACGATGCTGAAGAGCATCTAAAGATGGCCATGGTTAGTGGCGATGTTGTATCGGGGCTTCACGAGGCAGTGACCTACCTTGCCCAGCTAGGGCATCACCGTGTCAGCCGTGTAACACATTCTAATTTTCGAAGTCAAGAAGTTTGTGATCAGGTTGCACAACAACTCAAGCAATCTGCGCAAACAGCTTCATGTTCAATGACCAATATACACGCTCATGGGGAAACTGAAAGCCAAATTGCAATAAACATTCTTGATCAATTAGCAGCAATTCCTGCCAAAGACCGACCGACTGCATTGATTACTTATGACAAACTTTGTTTGGCACTGATTACTGAAATAGAACGCAGGGGACTTGCTTACCCGCAAGATCTAAATTTGATTTCATTTCCCAATAGCGACTTATGTCTTTATGCAAGGCCAGCATTAACGGCCATCGACATGGACATCGAGCAAATGGGCTCCGTTGCCACCAAGCTGCTCATTGACCATTTAGAAAATGGCAAGCCACTAGACAGTGAGCAATTGCGGATGAGTTTTCCCATGGAATTAATCGTCAGGGACTCATGCTTACCGCCCCAACAGAAACAACCCAGCCCGGCATTAAGTGCCGTCACCCCATCTCTAGGAGAGCATTCTTGAATTTGTTTTACAACACAAAAAAAACGCAGCAGACCAGCATCAATCCATCATCACGGCATTGTCGTGTCGGGATTAGCGTACTGATCGCCGTCTTTTCATTGCTGGGCGTTCACAATAAAGTGATGGCTTCTGAACAAGTCAGTCCGTTTGCCACACGCGCTTTTCACATCACGTTTCGTCCGCAATCTCAACCGCCTGCTTTTTATCAACGTGTGATTGATCAAGCTAGTGAGCTTGGATACAACACACTGATTTTGCACACAGGGGGCATGGGGGCTGCCTCGTTTACCATGCCCACGCCCGGCGAGGTTCGCTTCCATAAATGGACGAACAAACAAGTCGCCAATCTGCTTGACTATGCAAAAAACGCTGGCCTAGAACCAATTTGTGATGTCAAAATTATCGGCAAACACAAAGCTTTTCTTTCACAATTAGCCGCAAAACATCCCGGCCTACTTCGACCAGGGAAATATGGCGTGATGAATCCTTCGTATCATTTCCCCAACGGGCAGGATGCTTATGACGCAATTGAATTACCCATGCTTGATTTTTTCATTGGGCTTTATGGCGATACAAAACCACGCTATTTGCTTCTGGGCACGGATGAAATTTCAGTTGCAGAACTAGAATTCTGTGCCAAGCAAATGAAAACGACCGTTCCAAAAATGTTTGCCAAGCTCATCAACCGCTGCACTAAACATCTCATAGACCAAGGCATCACGCCCATCATCTGGGGAGACATGCTCCTAGGAAGACAGCTAGGCAAGCCCGGACACGGCATCGTCGGATTCGATCACGACCCACGCATCAAAGGCGGCCATGCAACCTTTTTTAGCAAACAAAAAAACACCTCAGGCACACTCACCGCGATGAATCATCTAACCCATCGCGACAAAATCATTGTCGCCGACTGGCATTACGGCGCTCCGCCAAGTGGCGAGTATCCTAGTGTCGATTATTTCCAAGCCATGAAATTCAAAGACGTGTGGGGAACGACTTGGTACAACGATGATGGCATTCGTGCGTTCACGCGATATGCTGCAAAACGTCACTGCGGAGGCATGATCGCAACTGCCTGGCATACATCCATCTCCCCAGCAGTAAGTCATCTGTTTAAGCCTCTCTTACACAACTCAGCAGTCTATTTTCGCAATCCCGAATTCAGCCCGCCAAAAGCAGCTTTATCTTATCGTCTAACACCGACTCAAGAAGATGCAGCCGTGACCGCCGCCACCGAGAAACAATCGGGTGTCTTCCTTAAGTCTGCTAAAACGCTTTCCTATCAGGTGCAACTGCCCAAGGGTTACACGCCCGCAACTGGAGCAACCTTGCAGTTGCATACCCCCAAAACAAAAAAAACAGCTACAAAGCTCACCTTTGATCCAAGTACACATTCTCTAACGGGCTTGATCGCTTTAAAGCCCGGCAAAGGCAAACTTCCTCACACCTATAACACCATTTTACGATGGGTCGATCAAGACTCGGGCTACATGTCTCAGATCTATAATGCGTCTCATTTTAATGTAACCCCTCGCGTCCCTGCCAAAGCTGGCGAGCCTGATACCACCGCATGGTTCGCAGCGGACTTTTCAA
>JAESSU010000071.1 GCA_016763955.1 Phycisphaeraceae bacterium
TTGCTGTTTGAATTGCTCCCAGTCCTGCTTGCCCTGTTTTACTTGCTGCTTTGAACCAAATACATGCGGGTGACGTCGCGTCATTTTCTCGCAGATGGAAGTGACCACATCATCAAATGAAAAATAATGATTTTCTTTAGCCATTTGTGCGTGATACACCACTTGCAATAACAAATCTCCTAACTCATCACACAAGTCACCCATATCATTGCGCGAGATGGCTTCGGCAACTTCGTATGCTTCTTCTATTGTATAGGGAGCGATGGTTTGAAATGTTTGCACCTTGTCCCAACTACAACCCATTTGTGGGTCTCGTAGGGATTGCATAACAGTGAGTAGATCTTCAATAGTATTCTTATAAGTCACAACACTTTCTTACCTAGCCTTAATCAACGCCTACACAGAAGTGTTATACAAATACAAAGTGAGAGGAAGCGTTATCTGTCTTTATGCATTAGTTCTGATAAAAGTGCCTTGCGCCTGATGAAAACGCAAGGTTAAGAATTCAAGTCCTACTCTCCAGCGTTTAAGTAGAATTGTGTGGTCACTACGATAATTGACGACTACCGCCACCGCATCAAGAGTGTGACTGGATAATTTCAACACTTGACCATTTTCCACGAAGGTATTGGTGAGCATTTGAATACCATTTAGAGAAACATCCTGAGTTTTTCCCATATAGCTTCTATCATCTGACCAATGCATATAGAACGTCACCGGCCACTGCTTTTCAATGCGCTGAATAATACGCTTGCCACTTTGTCCTAAACTTTGCTTGCTGGCAGGAAACAACGAGCTAGCACATCTTTGGCATAAGCTATCGGACTTGACTGATTGACCATAGTTATGTGGCAAATCACAAAACGAACAGCGGCTAGCATTAAATTCTTTCTTAGTGACAGCGCTAGCATGATTGTTGCTGAAGCTGTCGTTTGTTTTCACACTGCTTGCCTGTGCAGCTTGTGCTAGCGAAGCATCATATTTAGCCCGTGCTTCAGAGTTCATCAACACCGAATAGGCTTCATTAATTAACGCCGCATCTTGCTGAACGTGGAGAATTTGATAAAAGTTTTTCTGATGATTCATAATCGGTAATGTATTTCTCTGTGTAAATCAAACGCTTGCAAGATAGATAATAAATAATCGGCCTGCGCTAGAAATACTTTATAGCCGACTTGGAATCATGCTTAAGAGTAAGCACTCCCCGTCATAGTTACGAATAATTCTTATTTACTTACAGGGCGAGCTAGCTTAATCCCGACTCAGAAATTAGATTGGCAAATGAAGTGACTAAAGAAATCTCAGCCACCGCAAATGGATTTACTCGCAGATTGCAGGATGAGAAATTAACAGTGCCCCAATAAAGGATTGATTTACCCGCTTTTATCAAGCGTTCAGATAAACCCTTTTCTTGTGACGATAAATTCATAGATCCAGTTAACTATATAAGCCCTTAAGCACTAAACCATATATAAATTATGTTTAATATCATCCACTCACTTCAAGCAGCAAATATAGAATAAACCTCAAAATAAGTAGGCTTTTTGTGTATTTCAGCAAAATTACCCATATCTCAAATTAAATCACTAGGTTAGCCATTTTTCTTAGTAAAGGCTTGTAAGTATGCATGTTAGTTGTCATACTTCTGTAATTACTAGTTACTGATCAGAGTATAGATTTGACTAATAAACACCCTACTGACCCCGCCCTGCTCCAGGTTAGGATTCCACGGTCATTGCGTGATGAATTTATGCGCTCTGTGAAGATGGAAGACGATAATGCCTCGCGTCTAGTCCGGCAATGGATTAGAGAATATTTACGCGATAGAGCACAGACCGATCTATTTGAGAGTGAAGCACGATGAAGGCACTCCCAACCTATAGACCCCACTTTACAAGAGCAGGATAGATACTCGTCTCATGGCAGCGAAAGTTTCATTAATTAATATAGGCAAAGATCTTTGGTCGTACTTGTGTCGCCAGATACCACCACCTGTGGCGCTATCTAATTACACCAGCGAGACTCAATTATCTGAAGCATTGAAATCTGGGAATCTGGATGCAGACATTATCGTATTGGGACACCACCTTGAAGACCCACTCAAAATTGCAAATTGGGTGAAAGCGGTAAGCCCTTATACAAAAATATTTGTATTGCGCAGACCTAGCGACTTTGAATTAATGCGTCAGAACTTCCAAAACAATCCAACCTTAGGTGATGGAATATTTTTGTGTTCTACCGCAGATATTAAGAGCCTGCCAGCCGCCTTAATCAACTCGACTGTTCAGTCTGCCAATGACACAAATATTAATGCCACATTAAGTAGCAGCGACAAAATTCCTGTCCTCAACAAAAAAGCAGTGCTCACACAGCCAGAGGAAATTGAGGTAGTTGATGACCTGCTAAATAGCGCAAATGTCGGTTTTATTCTATTAGATAAAAATCAAACTATCACACATGCAAATGAAGTTGCTTGTGGACTATTAAACATGGATGCACATGAATCGTTAGGTACCCCAATCGACCTAATCCTGTCTAACCATGAGCAGAGCACGGTAAAGCAGCTAATCACAGAAGCACAAGACAACGAAAAGAAGTCTACCGGTCTCATTACGGTAGAGACAGATAACAGCACACTGCACTTACGCTGCACGGTGGCACTCAATGATAAAACTAACACTTTATCTGGATTCGCTCTGATAATTCAAGATCAAAGTAACTTAATGCGCATCGAGGCTGAATTACTAGAAGAGCAAACACGCAACAAGTTAACACTCGAGTTATTAAAAGAAGGTGTGATCATCACTGATGACAGTCTTGATGTAATACACATGAACCCGGTTGCCGAAAGCTTAACTGGCTGGCCCACCTTCGAAGCCGAAGGCCATAATATTGAAGAGATTATTCGTCTGATAGATTCCGATAATCGCGAACGCTTTGATATTCCTGGTTATAACGCCATTCAGGAAAATCGCACGATTCACGTGTCGCAAAACTTACTCCTAGTGAATAACAATGATGAACGAGCAATTGAGATTAGCATCGCGCCACATCTCTCATTAGAAAACAAGGCGCAAGGTGCCGTTATTATCATTAAAGATTTGTCTGAAACAAGACGCCTTACTAATGAGATACAGCATCACGCTTCCCATGACTCTCTCACTGGCTTATTAAACAGACAAGAATTTGAGTATCAAGTAGAGAAGTCTATTGCGAGCGCAGCCATGCACGACGTTCAGCACGTACTTTGCTACATCGACGTCAACCAATTCAAAATAATTAATGCACAAGCAGGTCATACCGCAGGAGATTTCATACTCAAAGAAGTTGCCCATTTACTACGATCTAGAATTCGCAGCATTGATTACATAGGCCGACTCGGTGGAGACGAATTCGCATTACTGATGGTGAATCACACGCTAGATAATGCAAAGCGCACATCGCAATCCTTAATTGAAGAATTCCAACGCCATCGCTTTACATGGGAAAACCAGACATTTGAACTTGGCTTAAGCATTGGCGTAGTTCCCGTCACTAAAGAATCACCCGAGTCAGCACAAATGCTAACGCGCGCTGAATTAACTTGTTTCTCCGCTAAAGAACGCGGACGCAATCAAGTCCATGTATATCAAGCAGATGATGACGAGCTGACTCACAAGCATGCTGAGATCTTGCGCGCAGCAGGCATCACTGGCGCACTACAAGAAGATCGCTTCATGCTTTATTGCCAACCCATTGTTTCATTGTCGTTGGGCAATCGTTCAATACAACATTACGAATTGTTACTGCGCCTAAACGATACTAATGGCAACATCATTATGCCAGGCAGTTTTATTCCTGCCGCTGAACGTTATGGGCTTATGCCTAATGTCGATCGCTGGGTAATTCATACCGCACTGCACAGTTACCACGAAACATTTGGTGAAAAGTCAGGGGTACATATTGCCATTAACTTATCAGGCAATTCGCTAAGCGACGACAAATTATTAGGATTCATTAAAGATGAACTTGCTAGCTCAGAAGTAGATCCGCAGCACGTGTGTTTTGAAATTACCGAAACAGCAGCAATTAATAATCTTTCTCAAGCCAGCCACCTCATTAAAGAATTAAAAACTGTAGGTTGTTGTTTTGCGTTAGATGACTTTGGTAGTGGTTTATCTTCATTCACTTACCTTAAAAACTTGCCAGTGGATTATTTAAAAATAGACGGTAGCTTTGTCACTGACATGTCTAAAGACACCGTCGATTACGCAATGGTCGAAGCCATCAATCAGCTTGGCCATGTGCTGGGTATAGGCACCATTGCTGAATGTGCCGAAAGCGAAGAAGTTGTAGAACAGCTGCGCAAACTTGGCGTTGATTTTGCGCAAGGTTACGCCATGGGATCTCCAATGCCTATGGATGGATTGAAGTTACTCCACTAGGAATAGCCTGATGGCCGCGCAACCAAAACAAAACAAACTGCAACTAAGTGAGCTTGATACACTCAAGCAACGCCTTGAATCAGTTTACGATGATGCGCGCAATAATGAGAAGATACTGAAAAAGTTCCAATACTTGGAATTAAAGCTACTTAACTGCAGCTCACTTTCAGAGCTTATCCAAATTATTACTCATCATAGCCGTTCAACTTTCGGCTGGGATACGCTCACCATTATCCTTCATGATGACAATAGAAAAATTTATAAGTTATTAAAAGAATCCGGCGAAAATCCAGATCAGCAAGAAGCATTGCAGCTACTCCCAGAAATTTCACATGTGAAACAAATTTATGGCGTGACTCGCAAGCCTGCTTTAGGGCCATTCGAACTTGCTAGGCATCGCTCACTATTTTTAGAGACGCAAAAATTTCCTCGCAGCGTCGCTTTATTGCCGTTGCAAAGAAATAACCGTCTGTTAGGCAGCCTTAACTTAGGCAGTTACAAACCCGAACGCTTCAAGAAAGGCAGTGCGACAGATTTCTTACAGCACTTAGCGGCAGTGCTTGCAACCTGTCTACATACCGCGATTGCACATGAGCGACTCAAACAAGCTGGCTTAACTGACGCACTGACTGGTATCAATAATCGTCGCTCCTTCGACCAAAGATTAGAAGAAGAAA
>JAESSU010000072.1 GCA_016763955.1 Phycisphaeraceae bacterium
ACTGTAATGCCCCGCATCATTTGCCAACTGACAATAGTGGAGATGCACAAGGCCCCCACCATCAAACCAAACGCACCAAATAGAAGCGGACTGTTGGAATAGACCGCGACACTTAAAATGAGCATCGAAACGATGAGAAACATCATCCCGCCAGAGCCGAATTGGATCCGACTTTTAGGAGGTTTAAAACTGTTTCGCGCGTTATGCATATATTCTTTGCTCTACTGAGAGATTATTGACCCATGAACCGATCTTTAAGCTGAAGAGATTCCTTGAGAATGTCTCGCGGCGGTTTCGGCCCTGCATTACCAGTGGTCATGATAACCAGCAATTGCTTCTTGCGGGATGGTAATTTGATAGTCTGCCAAACGTTCTTGTGATTTTTAGCGGTGACCAGGATACCAAGATCGTATTCTTGGAAGCTTCCTGCCCCCATTGCCTCAATATCTAAAACAAAATTGCCGTGAATGTCTGTTACCACCTGTCCTAACTGCTTAGGTGAAATGGAGGATGGATCAAGCGTCAGTTCAACGGTTGCATTTTCAATAGGGTCCGCAGAGAGGCGACTGTCCTGTGCGCTCACAGAGGCGAGTACGGATTGATTGCCCATCACCACTTTGCCCCGCAGTTGGTAGGGTGAGCAGCCTGTTATCCCCACACAGACGACGATGCACATTAGGCATAAAATCATCGTCCGGCCAAGGGCAGGTTTGATCTGGCTGATATTTATATGCTGAACGTAAATCATACTCAGGCCTCTTGGACGGTGGCGGGCGGGACGGTTTTGTTATCAGAGACCGGGGCGGTGACTTGCTCTATTGCGGGCTGCTTGGGAGACTTTTGTTCTTCAATGTGTTCACCCGTTGTTGCTTGTGGCTCGGTGGTTTGTGTGGGTTGGTCTTGCTCGCCTTCGGAAATAGCTTTGCCATCTTTATCCAACTCATCTTTGGCTGGGATGAGCATTCTAGGCTTGGGAGGACGCAATTCCCCTGCATTGGGTAAGTCTTTAAGAGAGGCTAGCCCGAAGACTTCCAAGAAAGACTTGGTCGTGCCATAGAGCATGGGGCGGCCGATTTCCTCTGCACGTCCGACGATCTTGACCAGATGACGCTCGAGCAGGCTTCGGACGGTTTCGCCGGTGGAAACACCGCGAATGGCTTCAATTTCGGCCCGTAAAACAGGTTGTTTGTAGGCAATGATCGCTAAGGTTTCCAACGCTGCTGCAGTGAGTTTATTGTTTGCTCTGGACTTATGAAGACTGGCAAGGACCTGAGCATATTGCGGGAGTGTGACGATCTGCCAACCGCCTGCAAGCTGCTCAATGCGAAAGCTACGATTTGTTGAGATGTAGATTTTGTTTAGCGCGTCAACGGCCTGGCTGATGGCTTTGGTGGCCACGCCATTGAAAATCTCACTGAGTTTTGATGCGTTAATCGCTCGGTCAGTGGACATGAGCACTGCTTCAATGCGCAGTGATAAGTCCTCGGGGATCGGCACCTGTTTTTGGGACTTGGCCGCCTTAGGCTTGGGCTTGGAAGGTTCCGAATGGGAATCGATATTTAACGCCTCATCCTTTACCACCAGCTGCGGGTTTGAAACATCCGGGGCTTCCGGGGTGGGGGGCGGAGTTTGTTCTGTCATAGTTGATATTGTAGATCAAATAAGGTGATCTTGCGAAGCAAAATGCGTTCTTTGACACCCCTCGTCAACACCCCTCATCAATGACCTTGTCCTGCTGTGTGTACGCGGATTCCCCCGGAAGTTTGTTTTAGGCCACCCAAGCGTTTTGGGTGTGGGTCAACATCCCCGATGGGTCTATCAGGGCATTTGGACACGGAAGACACGTAAAGTCCACAGATGACGTGAACGTTTGCTTTCAAAGCTAACATGTCCTGCTTCACAGAGTTTGGTCAATGGGTCGATGATGTCCGTGAGTTCTTTGGAAAAGGGAATGCGAAACGCGCCCAATTCCTCAATTTTTTGACCGAGAAATTCATTGGCACCATCGAGAATCCGTTGGACATTCGATAGACTGGATGTTGCAAAGTACAGAACTCCACCGGGTTTAAGGTGGTTTTTGACGTTCTGGAACATACGGATCACCACGTTAGCACCATCGTCGCCACCTGTTGGAACAGCTTGGGGATACCAACCTGCTGCACGGCCAGGAAGCTCAGCAATACCAGAGACATCGTTGACAATGATGTCAAACTTTTGATCTGCAATGGGTGCAAACAAATCGCCACAATAAACTGTGACCAATTCTTCTAGACCGTGGTTCTTGACATTTTGTCGGGCAATTTCAGTGGCCTGAGGGACGACATCGACCGCTGATACGCGGGATGCACCGTGTTTGGCGAGATAAATGGCAATCGGGCCACATCCACATCCTAGGTCCAACATTTCTTTGCCTTGGATACCTTCAATCGTCTGAGCAATTTTGCTGGTGGTCACATTGGGGCAGAACACATTGCTGCTCGTGAGCAAATCTAGTTCTAGGTCACCAATCTGAAATGTTTGAACTTGTTCCGGCATGTATTTGTACTCCAAATTCTGTTGTATAAGTCCTAGATACTAACCGGAATTGACCGTCAGGCCAACTCGAACACCCTGTTTGAAATGAATCATACAACCCAAGTTTGAGTCCTGCTGCAAACGCGGTTGTCCCAAAGGTGGACTGTGTCAAAGCTGGGCAACCCATTTGCAAAGATTATAATGACTCAAAAAACTCTTGTGTGTCACTGGTTAAGTGCTTCAAGACGCACCGCAAGTAGCGAAAACAACACTATTGCCGTGTTGTGATGTAATCGTAAAAAGCTATTTTTAAAAACATCACCAAGGCATTCTTAATTTAAAAATTCCAACGCTGCTTCAATACGATCGACTCCAATATATCGCCCGCGTTTCGCGAATTTTTTCGCAGCTTTGGGGCCAATGATGTGAGAAAAGCCCAGTTTTTGAGCTTCGACAATGCGTTGTTCAAGGTGTTGGGTCTGACGGATTTCACCGCCAAGGCCCACTTCGCCGATGACGCAGACGTTGCCATCGTCAATAGCAACCTGTCGGTTTTGAAACGCGCCCGCTATAGCTAGTGCAATGGCAAGGTCTGCTGCGGGCTCTGCAACTTTTAACCCTCCCACCACACTGGTAAAGATATCCTGATCCGCGAGTCGGAGACCTCCGATTTTTTCCAGTACAGCAATTAACATTGCCAGCCTGCTTGAGTCTAGACCGCTGCTCTTACGTTTGGCGGACCCTAAAAAGCCTGTCGCAGTTAAAGCTTGGAACTCCACCATTAGGCAACGTGTGCCTTGTAAGACCGGGCAGACCACGCTTCCGGATTGAGGCGTGTATTGGGCAGCAAGCAGTCCTGCTGCGTCGGCGACTTCGACTAAACCTTCTTCACGCATCTCAAACAAGCCCACTTACAAGGTGGTGCCAAAGCGGTTTTTGATAGCCCGGATAATACGGTGCGAGTGATAACGGTCACCTTCAAAATACAGCACGGTGTCCACCATATGCTCAAGCATTCGAGGCCCGGCAAGTTTACCATCCTTGGTGACATGTCCTACGAGTATGACGCAGCAACCCTGTGCTTTGGCCAAATAAACCAGTTCCAAGCAGCAGGTTCGAAGCTGCGTAATCGATCCCGGTGCTGATGCTAAGTCCGATTTATAGATCATCTGCACCGAGTCAATAATGACCACTGCGGGCTGTGTTTTGCGAATTTGCTCAGCAATGCGAGCTAGGTTGGTGTCTGCGAGAATCAATAAATTGTCCGCGTTTTGAGTGTCTACCCCCAAGCGTTGGGCTCGCATCTGAAGCTGTTGGCTGGACTCTTCACTGGTGACGTAGAGGACGATTTGCCCTGCGCGATTAAGTCGGTCAGCAGCTTGCAAAAGCAGTGTCGATTTGCCGATGCCTGGATCTCCGCCTAGTAATGCTGCACATCCGGGGACCAGTCCGCCGGGCATGGTTTTGCCATCGTGATCTCGACCGCCAAGGACGCGGTCAAACTCGCCGATCCCCGTTGAGATTCGCATCATAGGGGGCTTAGTCGCAGCGTCTTTGACGATCTGTGACAAGGGTAACGCGCCGATATGCGTCATGCCCTGATTTTCAGCGGTCCCCCGGTGTGTGTCCTTGGATTGGATCATTTCCTCAAATGTGTTCCATGCCCCGCAGTCAGGACATTTGCCCTGCCATTTGGGATGAGCTGAACCACATGAACTACAGACAAATTGTTTGATGACTCTGGCCATGTTGGCGTGTTCTTTTCTTTACTTTTAGTTAGAAAGGTCTTAATTCCACTGGATTGAAATTGACAGTAAATATAAAATCACCGCTGCCGTTCCCATACCAGATGGGGCAACTCAGGCATGATTAACTTTTCCA
>JAESSU010000073.1 GCA_016763955.1 Phycisphaeraceae bacterium
ATCGGAAGAGCAGTCAAAGAACCGCCACCATTTTCATCTGAAAGCTTCGTTGCACGTTCGAGCAAACGACTGTGAAGATAGAACACGTCACCGGGATATGCTTCACGGCCTGGAGGACGCTTAAGCAATAGTGACAACTGACGATAAGCAACAGCCTGCTTAGAAAGATCGTCATACACGCAAAGCACGTGTTTGCCTTTCCACATGAAGTATTCGCCCATTGCACAACCGGCATAAGGAGCGATGTACTGCATCGGAGCAGAGTCTGATGCACCTGAACAGACAACGGTGGTATATTCCATCGCGCCATGTTCAGTTAATGCATCCACCACTGCTGCGACGGTTGATTCTTTCTGACCAATCGCAACGTAGATACAGTAAACAGGTTCATCCGTTTGATGCGTGTACTTTTGATTGATGATTGCATCGATGGCCACAGCAGTCTTACCGGTCTTGCGGTCACCAATAATGAGTTCACGTTGACCGCGACCAACTGGGATCATTGAGTCCACAGCTTTGATCCCCGTCTGCAACGGTTGGGTCACAGGTTGACGGTCAGCAATGCCCGGGGCAATGATGTCCATCTTGCGGGTTTCAGTGGATTGGACAGGCCCCTTGCCGTCAATGGGTTCACCTAGCGGATTAAGCACACGGCCTAAAACACCTTCGCCAACGGGCACGGACAAAAGCTGATTGGTCGCACGGACCGCATCGCCTTCTTTAATCTTGAGGTAGTTACCGAAGATGACTGCACCCACGAGATCGTTTTCAAGGTTAAATACCTGGCCGGAAACTTTGTCACCATCATCGGTTTCAAACTCAAGCATTTCGCCTGCACGGGCTTCGCTTAGGCCATAGATGCGGGCAATCCCGTCACCTACTTCAATGACCTGGCCAACCTGAGAAACTTCAAGTTCAGTGGCATAGCGTTCAACTTCTTGTTTGATAACGTTGGTGATTTCGTCAGTACGAATTTTCATCAAAGTGGTCCTTTGTCGCTCAAAGCGTCAATGTGTTCTGTCAACAGCAGTTTATGTTATTCAGCAATGAGCTGCGTCAGTTGCGTCTTTGCCTTTTCGCGGCCTTGGGCCACGATCTTGCGTTCTAGTATTTTTAATTGCGTCACGATACTACCATCAATGAGGCGATCCCCCACTCGGAGTTTCATCCCGCCGATGAGATTGGCATCGATTTTTTGGTTCAAAATGACATTCCGTTGAATCGCGGCACCAATTTTCTGGCCCAGTGACTCAAGTGCTGCATCATCCAGTGGCGTGGCAAAGTAAACATCGACTTCAACGATGCCGTTGCGACTATCCACAATTCGAGAAAATGATTTAAAGATGTCGGTGAGTTTATCCAAACGTCCCTTGCGGTTGACGGTTTGAATAAAATTGTAAATTAAATCGCTAAGCTGACCTTTGAACAGACGTTCAATGCTCGCAGCAAGCTTGCTTACACCTAGCACACGGCTGGCCAACAACGTGGCTAATTCCGGCTGCTCACCAAGGAGCTTGCAGAGTTCTTCAATCTCGGTTGCGGTGTCATCGAGTGTGTTGGCTTTTTCAGCCATTTCGACGAGCGCTAAGCCGTAGATATCTTCAACGGTGCGGGCGACTTTTTCAATGTGTTCTGCCATAGGTGGCCTTTGACTAATATTAGGTCAATAACAAACGTCCATCCCCGGAAACCAAGGCAAGCCTCCCTATACACAAGGGAAACTTCAATCTCCGGAAACCAAGGCAAGTATCCCTATACTCAAGGGAAACTTCAATCCCCGAAAACCAAAGAAGCCTCCCATTCTCAAGGGAAACTTCCGGGGGGGGTTAGTTGCTTTGGGCTTTAAGTTGTGCAAGTGACTCTTCGACGATGTCCTGCTGATCCTGTGCGTTAAGTTCACGCTTAAGGATCCGGCCGGCAATCTGAGTCCCTAGTGCAGCAGCTTCGGTATAAAGTTCGGTGATTGCCTGCTGCTTGGCAGCTTCAATATCACGAACGGACTTTTCTTTAATCTGACTGATATCAGCAAGTGTCTGATCTTTAAGTTGTGCTGAGAGTCGCTGAGCTTCATTGCGACCCTCTTCGATAATCTTGCGAGATGCTTCTTGAGCTTCGGCAAGTTTCGTTTCATACTCAGCCAAAGCAGCTTGCGCATCCTTGGAAGCTTTTTCTGCTGCTTCTAGATCACCTTTGATCTTACCTTCGCGGTCTTGAAGGCCGGTAAGGATTGGCCCCCATGCAAACTTATAAAGCAGCACGAAGAGAATTGTGAAACTGATGATTGCCGCCAGTGACTGAGCGATGGTGCCTGAAAAAAGGCCGCCCTCTGGTGCCACGTGCGCATCCTCAGCAGCTTGTGCCACAGAGATCATCAGCAGAGTCAGAGCTGGGGAAAGAATAAACTTGGTCATTACTAAAAGGTCCTTATTATCGATGGACTGTTTTTCGGGCCGAATGTTCAAACACCGTTACGGTCAAAGGTGTTTGAACACACGGCCCATGCCGTGTGAATTTGGGTCGTTCTATACCCCTCGTCAATGAACTTGACCTGTTGCTTTTGTACGCGGCCCCCGGAAACTTGTTTAAGCCTCCAAAGCGTTTGCAACGCGGTCAAAATCATACCCGATGGGTATCACTTCGGTTTAGCGAAGGAACGGAATCAGCAGTGCGAAGAAGGTAGAACCTTCGATCAAAGCTGCGGACAGAAGCATGGAGGTGAAAATACGACCACCCGCTTCAGGTTGACGAGCGATTGATTCAACAGCGGATGAACCGATGTTGCCGATGCCTTTAGCAGCACCAATAACGATTAGGCCTGCACCGATGGATGCACCAATAGCGATGCCAGGAGCACCGGTAGGGATAACCCATGATGAACCGGCAGCTACGTCAGCAGTAACGGCGTGATCTTGAGCCATGGCGGGAACAGCAGTGAAAAGAACTGCCAACAGACTAAGGATTGCGAATTTCTTCATAATGAAGATCTCCAAATATTTGACACGGTAAGGTCGTGTCGGTTAACTCCCCACCCCTCGCGGGACCGTCTACCTGCCTTACTCAACTAGACAGGGGAGTGTATTGCAATTTAGTTCACGTCAATGAGCCGCAACTGCTTGGCTGTCAGTCTCATCTTCTTCGTGATTTTCTTCGTGTTCATGAACCACTAGCTGACCTAAAAACAAGCAGACTAGGAAGGTGAAAATATAAGCTTGGATGAATGCGACCAACACTTCAAGCATGTTGATACCCACGACACCCACCACTGCAATCGCTGAAACCGCCCCACCAGCACCGGTTCCCAAAGCGTCGAACAGCGGCCCAATAAAGGACAAAAGCACTGCGATCACAAGGTGACCGCCTGTCATATTCGCAAACAGACGAATGGCCAAAGCAAAGGGCTTAATGAGCGTACCCATGATTTCCACGGGGATCATGATCGGCCACATAAAGATCGGTGCATTGCCGGTCAGATGGAGCAAGTAGCTTTTAGGGGATTTAAAAAATGCGGTGATGTTGTAGAACAAGAATGCGGTCACTGATAGTGCGCCGGTGACCCAGATGGACTGAGTGGCGGTGCCCCCGATACCGTGGCCGTGGTTAATACCCATCAGTGCCGTGATATCAAGAATGGGAATCAGACCCACAAGGTTACAGATGAGGATATACCAAAAGAAGGTCCAGAGGATCGGGCAAAAGCGATCGGTCTGTTCTTTAAGAACATCACGAAAGACATCTTCTCGGAGATAAACGCAGACTGATTCAACGAGGTTGGACATCAGTCCCTGTGAGCGAAAATCATCAACGGTACGATTTTTCCCCGTCGCAATCTTTCTTGCTGCGGGAATCATGATCAGCAAGGTCAAAATCGCATTAACCAC